>DASYDW010000062.1 GCA_036499395.1 Pirellulales bacterium | reverse complement strand
CCACAGCGCGTCGGGGATGTGGTGAAACTTTGACGTCGATTGATCGCCCACAGGCACCTCCGTGCAAATCGAGAATGGTCTCCTCAACCTGCACTACGGATGCTTGCAGCCAAACGGTTCGGTACTCGGATAGGCTCTTAGGCAAACATAGTGCCGACCAAACCAAGGACTGCGGTACGCATGCGCAACCGCCACTGGTTTCGTTTCTTACTTGCGACGACGTTTATCGTATCAATAACGATAGCGCTGTTCGCTGTATTGCTAGTCAGCGAGTGGTACACCGTTCGCGATCGCGGCCCCATGCTCAAGCGCATCGCGGAGCATGGCGAAATTGAATTGCCTCCTGATTGGGAGGGCAACATGCATTATCGACCGAACTGTGAATGGACGGAAATTCAAGAAGGAACAAAGCGGCTACCTGTTTTTTGGGGTCATCTCGGCGCGGAGCCAATTGAAAGCATCTACGTGGATAGTGACGCGTTCTCGCAGGCCGAAATTTCCACGATGTGCAATCTGTTTCCCGAGGCAAGCATTACCGCTTGGCACGACCTTCCAACCCCCGAGGCAGGCAATATTCGACTACGCCGCCCTTAAGTCGGCGGTCGTGACCGGCGAATGCCGGAAGAATGCCAATTTATGGCCGGGCGCCGCCGCGCGGCTCTTGACATCGCCGTATCGACCCAAAATGGCCCGCCGCGGCGACGTTTTCGCCCGGGATAGGGCGTATTTTGCTTGGCTTTTGGGGCCTGGGGGATTAGTCTCAATAAGTTGAAGGCCCACGGGCTGGCCCGGCGACGTCCGAGGCCGGCCCCCAGGTGACGTCGTCCTCCGGAACGGAACGAGAATTAGTCGAGAAGGGTGTTGTCATGTCCGCCACTACGAAGTTCGCTTCCCGCTGCGTGCGTGCGACCGCTTTTTTGGTCCTGGCGATGTCGATCGCCGTGGCCTGCACGAATGCATCGGTCGCCGCCGAGAAGACGAAGGCCGGCTTTGGCAAGTTCAACCCCGATGATCCCTCGGTCGACATGTTCGACGCGATGAAGGCCGACCAGATCGACGTGAAGTTCATTCCGAAGGATTCCACGCAAGCCAACGTGGTGATCACGAATAAGACCAAGAATCCTCTCAACGTGAAACTGCCGGCCGCGTTTGCCGCGGCGCCCGTGCTCGCACAAATGGGCGGTGGTGGCTTGGGTGGTGGTGGCGCACGCCCGGGCGGTGCAGGCGGTCAGATGATGGGGGGCGGCATGGGCGGAGGAATGGGAGGCGGCATGGGTGGTGGTATGGGCGGCGGCATGATGGGGGGCGGCATGATGAACGTGCCGGCCGAGAAGGTTGGCAAATTCAAAGTCCCCTGCGTCTGTCTCGAACATGGCAAGGCTGAGCCGCGCCCGGCGATCCCCTATCGCGTGATGCCAATTCAAGACGCCAAAGCAAAGGCGGGCGTACGTGAGCTATGTGCGCTGTTGGGAAACGGCAAGATTGACCAGCGCGCCGCTCAAGCCGCGGCCTGGAATTTGAACAATGGCATGAGTTGGGACACGCTGGCCGCGAAGCGTATCGAGAATGCTGTTGGCCCGAGCGATCCGTACTTCACCGAAGACCAGTTGCGCTCAGCCATGTCGATCGCCACGGAATCGACGAAGCTGGCTGCCGAGGCGCCGGCCGAACCCTCCAAGAGCCCTGGCGAGACCGCCACTAGTGAAGGAGGCTTTGCCGAAGACAAGCAAGCCAGCCTGCCGTCGGATAGCGACACCGCTGACAAGGTTGCCGCGGATAAGGGAACGACGCGCCGGAAGACGCGAGCCCGCTAGAGCGCACATCTCTCCCTTCGCTTTTATTCTTACTTCGCGCGCGGAGAGGGCGAACCTCGGACGGCGGATCAGGCCGAGGCACGGTTGATCTGGTTCTCGTCGCGCAATCGCTTCATCGCCTGGCGTAACTGCTGCTCGAAGGCCAGCCGGTGCCGATCCCATTCCTCGCGCTGGTTGCGATGAACGCGCTCGAGCTGGCGAAGTTCTTCTTCCCGCTCGGCTAGCACCGCGGACTGGCGGTCGAATTCCGCCTGACGGCGTTCGACCCAGCCTGACATTTCGTCACGCTGTGCGGCGAGCTTCTTGGCTTGCAAATCGACCTCCGCGCTCATCCGCGCGAGCGAGTCCTTCTCGTCAGCTACTCGCCCGACGGCCAGCCGCCAATGATCGGCCAACCGTGCGCGAGTTTCGGCGAGCGACCGTCCCACATCGGCCGAGGCCGCGACGCCGGCCAAGAGAACCAGCGTCTCCTCGGCCACGAGCCGTGATTCCAGCGCGGACTGGTGCAGTTCGCTGAGTTCGGCGCGCATGCGCTCCAAGGTCACTTGCCGTTCGTCCAGTTGCAGTCGCTGGCGTCGCAGACCTTCGCGTTGCTCGGCAACTTCGGCAGACGCCTGCCGCTCGTGCTCGACCTGGCGGCGCCGCTCGGTACGCGCATCTTGCGCCAACTGCTCACGCTCGGCGTCGAGGTCGCTGCGAATGGCGAGCAGTTCGGCCTCGGCGAGCGTTTGCAATTGCTCGGCCTGCGTGAGTTGCTCCTCGCGCGCGGCGAGACGTTCGGAAAGTTCGGCACTCGCCCTGGCCATGCGAATCTGTTCGGGGCTGGGGCGGCGGGCGATCTCGGCTAGTTCGGCCCGACGTCGCTCGACGGTCACGGCCTCGTGCTCGATGGCCACGCGACGCTTCTCTAAAGCAACAAGCGCCTGGCGCGCGACGTCGGCGCTGGTCGCGCGCTGCTGTTCGGTTTGCTGCCGACTTCTCACCAGAAAATCGTGCTCGCGCTGGCGACGTTCTTCGAAATCATGCTGCGCGGCCCGCTGAGCCGTGGCCTGACATTCCAGACGCTCGCGCTTGCGTTCCAATTCCTGGCGGTCGCGGACCAGCTCGTTTTCTCGCCGTTTCAGGTCGGTTTCAAACTCGCGACGGGCCGCGTCCAGATACGACTCGGCCGCCGACACACGCGACGTGGCGTCAGCGGCTTCTCGTTCGCGCGCCGCGAGCTGCTCCTCGCGCTCGGCCAACTCATGATGTCGGGCCGAAAGCCAGACCTCGGCCGCGCGGCGTTGAATTTCGAGTTCCGCGGCGTGGGCATGCTGCTGCGATTCGCGTCGATCGAGGTCCTGTTGACGCTGGTGCAACAGTTGCGCAAGCTGCCGCCCTTGCGTGCGCATCTGCGACAGCAATTCCAGGGCAGGAGCGCTCGGGACGACCACTTCTGTCGGCGGAGTGTCGGCGGCAACGGGCGCCGTTTGGTCAGCGGGGGCTGCCGAGCCCGATCCCAGCACGTGCGCAGCATCGATACGCGCTCCGGCAGGCATGGCCGCGAGAGCGTTTTTCGGCTCCGGAGTGGTCGCGCGAGTCTGGATCGATTCTGACATGCGGCCGCCGAGATTGGGGGCCTAAAGGCGCGGCACGGTCAATGCATGCACCGCGCCGGCAGCGAGAGTTCGCCACCTTCAGATGATCGGCCGGATGCGATGTCGATATCCAGCCGAATCAGTGGCGTTCGCGCCCCGATTGCGTGCCTAGCACTGCCAGCAAAAAAACAGCGCCGGTCCACCGCGTGTTGTTTCCGCGGCGAACCGGCGCTCTATTTCACTTTTTGCGATAGCGTCGCGTGATCAGCCGCGTGCTTCTTCGAGCGCTGCTTGCAAACGGCTCTTCGGCTGCACGCCGACGAAACGATCAACCACTTCTCCCCCTTTGAAAATGATCAAAGTGGGGATGCTGCTGACGCCATACTGCGTAGCGGCGCTGGGGCTGTCGTCGATGTTGATTTTGCCGATCTTGACCGATCCCTTGTATTCCGTTGCCAATTCCTCGACCAACGGAGCGATCATGCGGCAAGGGCCGCACCAGGGAGCCCAAAAATCGACAAGCACCGGATCGGAGCTATCGATGACTTCGTTCTGAAAATTCGCGTCGTTGAATTCCGTGACATTGCCGGCCATGATTTTTTCTCCGTAGATCGTCACGCGGCCTAGATGCCGCCGTCAAATGTTTCTGGATCCGTTCCGCGAGGAAATTATAGGGCCCCCTGGGGGGGTGTCAACGAAACCCCGGCTGTAACCGGGCTGTCAGTTTGCATCGACGCGTAACAGCTTCTACCTTGAGCGGTGGACACATCGCTTCGACACATCTTATCGCTCTGCGGAGATCACCATGACGCCCGATCGGTTCCGTTGCTATTTCGTCACCAAGGACGAGGCAGGCAAAGCCCATGCCACGGTGACGCACAAAGCCATTGATGAGCTCCCCCCGGGCGACGTACTGATTCGCGTGGCCTATTCGTCGTTGAATTTCAAGGATGGGCTGTCCGCCGCGGGCCGGCCAGGCGTGACCCGAAAATACCCACATATTCCCGGCATCGACGCGGCCGGTTCGGTGGTCGACAGCCGGTCCCCCGAGTTTCGCGCAGGGGACGAGGTGCTCGTCACCGGATACGACCTGGGGCAAAACACCTGGGGCGGCTTCTCTGAGTACGTGCGCGTGCCGGCCGGCTGGGTCGTACCCCTCCCTGCCGGACTGACGCTGCGCGAGAGCATGATCTACGGCACCGCCGGCTTTACAGCCGCGCAAAGTGTGGCGGCGATTGTCCATCATGGCATCGAGCCGGGAAAAGGTCCGATCGTCGTTACGGGCAGCAGTGGCGGCGTCGGCATCATCTCGGTGGCGCTGTTGGCCAAGATGGGTTACCACGTCGTCGCCTCGAGCGGTAAGCCGGCCAGCCACGACCTGCTGAAAATGGCGGGCGCCGCCGAAATCATTTCACGCGAGGAATTGCACGACACGAGCGACAAGCCGCTGTTGCCCACGCGCTGGGCCGGCGCGGTTGACACGGTCGGCGGAGATACGCTGTCGACCGTCGTACGCTCGCTCGATCGGGCCGGCTGCGTCGCTGCATGTGGACTAGTCGGCGGAACGGCTCTCAAGCTGACCGTGTTGCCATTTATATTACGAGGCGTCAACTTGGTCGGTATCGATTCGGCCGAGTGTCCGATGGCAACGCGCCGTCGGCTGTGGCAACATCTGGCGACGGATTGGAAGCCGGCCTGCCTGCCGCGCTTGGCCAGCGAAATCGGCTTCGGCGAATTAGGTGCGAAGGTCGAGCAGATCCTGGCCGGCCAGGTCGCCGGGCGCGTCCTGGTGAAGCCGACTGGCAATTGATTCTGCCGCGGTAACCAGTCGCGGAGCGAAATGTCAGCCCTCCGAGCGGCGACAGGAAAATGTACGAGGTATTCGAACATACCGCCGATCTCGGTTTGCGCGTGATCGCGGCGGACCTCGAAACACTGTTCGCCGACGCCGCGCGAGGGTTGATGTCGATCGTAGTGGCGAACCTTGACGACGTTCGGCCCGTGCGCGAGAGGCCGTTCGAGGTGGCCGGCGCGCAAACCGATTTCTTGCTGTTCGATTGGCTGAGCGAGCTGTTGTACGTCTTCGAGACCGAACGGCTGCTGCTCGCCGATTTCACCGTGCGGCTGACCAGCGATGGGCTGACCGCCACGGCGCGCGGCGAACAACTCGACCCGGCCCGTCACGTGCTGGCGCACGAAGTGAAGGCCGTCACCTATCATGCCTTAAACGTCGAGCAAACCGACGCGGGCTGGCAGGCGGAAGTAATTGTCGATATTTAAGAGTCGCATTCGCGCGTCGACGAGGGGGAACGTCGAGGACTCGTTCGACCGACGCTCTACCCACTATCGACCAGAGACGTTAGGGTGAGGGTGAAATACCAACGAGCGATTGCCAAATACTCAATGCGCCCGCCACGGCAACCGAGCGAAATCTGGAAACCGGTATTCAAGTAACGGAGGACTCTGATGCCCGCGCAACGTTCCGACGCCTTGGTCTTCTTTGGCGCCACCGGTGACCTGGCGTACAAGAAAATCTTTCCCTCACTGCAGGCGATGACCCAGCACAATGTATTGGACATGCCAGTGATTGGCGTGGCCAAGGCGGGCTGGACGGTCGATCAACTACGCGAGCGGGCCCGCGCGAGCCTCAAAGAGCACGCTGGCGGCGTCGACGAAGCGGCGTTCGCCAAGCTCTCTGAGCGTTTGAAATACGTCGACGGCGACTATAATGATCCGGCCACGTATCAAAAGCTGAAAGAGCATCTCGGCAGCGCTAAACGGCCGCTGCACTACCTGGCCATCCCGCCCAGCCTGTTCGAGCGCGTCGCCGAAGGGCTGGCCACGGCCAGCTGCACCGACCATGCCCGGGTGGTGGTCGAGAAGCCGTTTGGGCGCGATCTGGCCTCGGCGCAAGATTTGAATCGCATCCTGCACAAGTACTTCGCCGAGTCGAGCATCTTTCGCATCGATCATTACCTGGGCAAGGAACCAGTGCTGAACCTGGTTTACTTCCGCTTTGCGAACCCCATCCTCGAGCCGATCTGGAACCGGCATTACCTGGACGGCGTGCAGATCACGATGGCCGAAAGCTTTGGCGTGCAGGGGCGCGGCAAATTCTACGAAGAGGCCGGCGCCATCCGCGACGTGATGCAAAATCACATGCTGCAGTTGCTGGCCGAGATCGCCATGGAGCCGCCGGGCGCCCGCGACGCCGAAGCAATCCGCGACGAAAAATTCAAAGTCCTGCGCGCCGTGAAAACGCTCGAACCGGACGACGTGGTGCGCGGCCAGTTCCGCGGCTATCGCAACGAAGCCGGCGTGGCGAAGGACTCGACCGTTGAAACCTTCGCGGCCTGCCGATTCTCGATCAACAACTGGCGCTGGGCAGGGGTCCCGTTCTACATTCGCGTGGGCAAATGCATGCCGGTCACGTCGACCGAGGTGCGTGTGATCCTGAAGAAGATGCCGCAGACCGTGCTCAGCGACGCGGAATCGTCGTGGTCGAACTATCTGCGATTCCGTTTGAATCCCGAAGTCGTGCTGGCCCTGTCGACGCGCGCCAAAGTCCCCGGCGAACAGATGCGCGGCGAAGAGGTCGAGTTGCACGCGCTGCATCAAAGTCCCGAGGATCGCGAGCCATACGAACGCCTGCTCGGCGACGCACTGAATGGCGACCAGACGCTGTTTGCGCGCGAAGACTCGGTCGAGGCTGCCTGGCGG
Source organism: Pirellulales bacterium (assembly GCA_036499395.1). Classification (NCBI taxonomy): domain Bacteria; kingdom Pseudomonadati; phylum Planctomycetota; class Planctomycetia; order Pirellulales; species Pirellulales bacterium. Next base: position 135,488 of record DASYDW010000062.1, on the reverse strand, counting down.
ATCGTCGACCCGATCCTGAACAACGTCACGCCGCTACACGTTTACGAGCCGAACACCTGGGGCCCGCCCGATGCCAACGAGGCGCTGATCGACGGCCACGGCCCTTGGTACAACCCGGCGGCCTGCGAAGCGAAGCCGACGTAAGGCGCGCAGCTAATAAGGCGCCTTAATCGCCTCGAATGTCATATCGTTGAAGTCGTAGAGCACCTCGGTTGCGCCCAGACCTTGGTCGTCAATCCTGCCGGCGAGTAGCTTTCCTCCGCTCGCCCAAACCAAGCGCATTTCGTCAACGTCAGCCCATTCCCAGTCGGGATGCGCCTCGCAACGGCCGCTCACGAAATGCACCAATTCGTGCTCGTCCCAGTTGATTCGCTTCCCTTGCGGGCGATCGATTTGAACGTGAGATATCTTGCGCAGCGTCCAGCCGCGTCGCAGGGGCCGTTCGAAGATGAATGACTGATCCGATTTTGCGTTCTTGAAATCCTCAATGCACGTCCAGCCATCGCGGATGAGACGCCCAAAGTAATTACCGTGGCCGCCGCAAGCTGTCGCTGGATCGAAGTCTTGATCGCGCGACACCAATGTCGTTCGGATCAACGGGTTCTCGCTTTGGTCACTGTTCAGCCAGTACGTGCGGTCGCTGGTAAATAATCCACCGCCGGCCCAATACGCGTTCGTACGGTACAACGCAATCGCCTTCAGGTAAGGAACCTGCGAGATCGCCGTCCAGCTTCCCCCTGTTTCTGATTTCCATCGCCCATTTAGCGCGAAGTAGATGAAATACTTTCCGTCAGGCGATAAGTCGCTGAGATCCTCGTAAATGCTTCCCTTCAGCCATTGCCCCAGCGAGAAAATGTCACTCGTCCGATCCCACGCGAGCGTGCAAACCTGACGCGAAGGACCGCGGCGCAACACAAGTCCCACGCGGGCCTGTCGCGCGAGGAGCACATGAATCCTGGGGGCGATATATTGCATTCGGCTCAATCGAGTTTGGGACCTACGGCTTAGTTTAACCGAGGCTGATCATCAGAGAGCCGCGATTGGCGCTACTGGGTTCGCGCATCCCGAAGCCATTGTTTTCGGCCCAAATTTTGGCCGTTTTCGCCCCCCGTCACAAAGCCGCGCGATTTGCTACAATGCCGGCTCTTCGTGCCGGTTTAACCCGCATTCCGTTCCCCGCAGAGTGTTCGGACGCCGCGATGACTCATTCCGCGAATGCCACCGCCGGTAAACACCCGCAGTGGGATACCGTGGCCATCGTCGGCGTGGGATTGATCGGTGGATCGATCGGGCTGGACCTGTTGCGACTCGGGCTGGCCCGCCACGTGGTCGGAATCGGTCGCCGCGAGGAAAGCCTGCATGTCGCCCGGCAAATGGGGGCCTGCACCTCGACCACGATCGACCTGCCGCAAGGGCTGGCCGATGCCCAATTGGTCATAGTCTGTACGCCCATCGGACGCGTCGTGCAGGATGTCGTCGCCGCGGCCAGCTTCGCCAAGATTGGCGCGCTGATCACGGACGTCGGCAGCACCAAGGGAGCGATCGTCGGCGAGTTGGATCGAGAACTACCGCACGAGGCGCATTTCGTCGGCAGCCATCCCTTGGCCGGCGGCGAAAAAGCGGGACCCGGCGCCGCCGTGGCAGGCTTGTTCGTAAAACGCAACGTCGTGGTCACGCCCGGCACCATGACACGGCCCGAAGACGTACAAACGATCACGACCCTGTGGCAGGCTCTGGGAGCCAAGGTGTTAACGATGTCTCCTGCCGAACATGACAAGCTAGTGGCCGGTGCCAGCCACGTGCCACACCTGGTGGCCGCGGCGCTTGTGTCGGGCACGCCGCGCGAAAGCCTGTCGCTCGTGGCTGGTGGCTGGATCGATACCACGCGGATTGCCGCCGGCGATCCCGAATTGTGGCGCGATATATTACTTTCGAATCGGGCCAATGTGTTGGCAACGCTCGACGGTGTCGACGCGGCACTGGCGAAATTTCGGCAGGCGCTGGCCACCGACGACGGCCCGGCCCTGGTTGCATTACTTCAAGACGCGAAACGGACGCGCGATGCTGTGGGAAGTTGACATCTATCCGGCCGCCGGTCAAACCGACCGCGCGGCTGCGCGCTTGGCCGCCGAAGCTGCCGAGTTGGAACTAACCGCTGCGCTCGACTCGACGGTCGCGCACGGCTACCTGATTGAAGGCCGGCTCGATCGCGCGCAAGTCGAACGCATCGCCCGCGAACTGCTCAGCGATTCGATCGTCGAACGGACGGTGATCGCGCAAGTCGGCGACGCGGCGCTCGTCACGGCTCCGCCCGGAGCTGCGGCCGGCCAGGTGGTACATGTGCTGCCAAAGCCCGGCGTGATGGATCCGGTCGCCCAAAGTGCAAAAACTGCGATCGCGGATCTGGGGATCGATGCCACGGCTGTCCGCACACTGCGCAAGTTCTGGCTGCGTGGGCTGCCGGGGGAGCGGCTCGAACGCCTCTGCTCGAAGCTATTGGCAAACGACGCCATCGAGCAGGTCATCATCGGACCACTCGGTTTCGAGCGGTTGGAATTCGGCGCGCCGTACAACTTCGAATTGCGCACGACGAAGATCATCGATCTCGACGATCCGGCGCTGATGCGCCTCTCGCGCGAGGGGCAGTTGTATCTCAGCCTGGACGAGATGCAAACGATCAAGGCTTATTTCCGCTCGCTCGGCCGCGAGCCAACCGACGTCGAGCTTGAGACGGTCGCACAAACCTGGAGCGAGCATTGCAGCCACAAGACGCTCGCCGGTCGTGTCCGCTACCGCGACGAGCGGGGCGAGCGCAGCTTCCAGAACATGCTCAAGGAGACGATCTTCGCCGCCACGGTCGAAATTCGTCGACAGCTCGGCGCGGACGACTGGTGCGTCAGCGTCTTTCGCGATAACGCGGGCGTGGTTCGTTTTCTCGACGATCAGCACCTGGTGTTCAAGGTCGAGACGCACAATCATCCTTCGGCCCTCGAACCCTACGGCGGCGCCAACACCGGCCTCGGCGGTGTGATTCGCGATCCATTGGGAACTGGCCTAGGCGCCAAGCCGATTTGCAACACCGACATTTTCTGCTTCGCTCCGCCCGATACCTCGGCCGACGCCGTCCCGGCCGGCGCGCTCCATCCCAAGCGCGTGCTGAAGGGGGTTGTCTCTGGCGTGCGCGATTACGGCAACCGGATGGGCATTCCCACCGTCAACGGCGCCGTGTTCTTCGATCCGCGCTACCTGGGCAACCCGCTGGTGTACTGCGGCAACGTTGGACTGCTGCCGGTCGATAAAGTCGAAAAGGATGCCAAGCCCGGTGACCATATCGTGGCCGTCGGCGGTCGCACCGGTCGCGATGGCATTCATGGCGCGACATTCAGCTCGGCCGAGTTGACTAGCGAAAGCGAATCGATCTCGGGCGGAGCCGTGCAAATCGGCAACGCCATCACCGAAAAGATGCTGCTTGACGTAATCTTGGCCGCCCGCGACCGTGGGCTGTACTCGGCCATCACCGATTGCGGCGCCGGCGGTTTCTCGAGCGCCGTGGGTGAAATGGGAGCCGAAATCGGCGCCGAAGTGTGGCTCGATCGCGCCCCGGTGAAGTACGAAGGGCTGTCGTACTGCGAGATTTGGATTTCGGAAGCGCAAGAGCGCATGGTCCTGGCCGTGCCCCCCGAGAATTGGGAAGCTTTTTCAAAGCTGTGCGCAGCCGAAGATGTCGAGGCCACGATTATCGGCCGCTTCGTGCCGACCGGCCGCCTGAAGCTGCTCTATCACGATCGGCCGGTAGCCGACCTGGCGATGGAGTTCTTGCACGACGGCCGCCCCCCGGTCGTGCGCGAGGCGACGTACACAGCGCCCGCCGAAACAGCGCTCGCCACGCCGGATCGATCGAATCAGAACTACACGCAGGACTTATTAAAAATCCTTGGCTCGTGGAATGTCGCGAGCAAGGAATGGATCATTCGCCAGTACGACCACGAGGTGCAGGGGGCCAGTGTCGTGAAGCCGCTCGTCGGAGCAGCCAACGACGGGCCCAGCGACGCCGCCGTACTGCGACCGGTCCTCACCTCGCGGCGGGGGATTGTCGTCTCATGCGGCATGAATCCCCGCTATGCCGATTTCGATACGTATCACATGGCCGCCAGCGCCATCGACGAGGCATTGCGAAATTGCGTGGCCGTCGGCGCCGATCCACGACGAATCGCGATCCTTGACAATTTTTGCTGGGGCGATTGCCAAAAGCCCGAGACCTTGGGCTCGCTCGTTCGCGCGGCGCTTGCCTGTCACGACCTGGCGATTGCCTTCGGCACGCCATTCATCAGTGGCAAGGACAGCCTGAACAACGAATTCCGCCACGCCACCGCCGACGGCGGCACTCAATCGATCGCCATCCCATCGTCGCTCTTGATCAGTGCCCTCGGGCAAATCGATGACGTGTCGCACGCCGTGACGATGGACCTGAAGGAAGCCGGCAACGTCCTGTACCAGGTCGGCCTGACCAAAGACGAACTCGGTGGATCGCACTTCTCGCTCGTCACGAATGCCGCGGGCGGTCACGTTCCGCGCGTCGACGCCACCGAGGCACGCCAGACATTCCTGGCGCTACACCAGGCGATCAGTGCGGGATTGGTTCGCGCCTGTCACGACCTGAGCGAAGGTGGCCTGGCCACGGCCGCGGCCGAAATGGTTTTCGCCGGCGAATTAGGGGCCAGAATCTCGCTCAATCAGGTCCCGCACGATCAAGGCGCGACCCCGACCGACGTGACGCTCTTGTTCAGCGAATCGAACAGCCGATTCCTGTGCGAAGTTCGCCCCGATGCGCTCGCTCGCTTCGAAGCCGCGCTGGCCGGCGTGCCGCACGCCCGCATTGGCGAAGTCACGAGCACCGGCAAGCTCGAGATCACAGGTCTGTCGACAACGGGCAACGCCCAGGTGATCGCAGCCGATTGGAAGACATTGAAAGACGCATGGCAGCAACCGTTCCGCTGGTGATTGTTCTATGGCTCAACCTCGTGCCTTGATTTTGCGTGCCCCCGGCACCAACTGCGACGTCGAAACGGCGCACGCTTTCGAGCGCGCAGGCGCCGCGCCGAAGACGCTACATGTGAATCGTTCGCTGGAGAATCCGCGGGTACTGGACGAGTTCCAAATCCTCTGCATCCCCGGAGGATTTAGCTACGGCGACGACGTCGCGGCCGGACGCATCTTCGGCAATCAAATCCGTCATCACCTGGGCGAGCAACTGCACGCTTTCCGCGAACAAGGAAAGCTCGTCCTGGGAATCTGCAACGGATTCCAGGTCTTGCTGCGGTCGGGCATCTTGTTCGACGATCTCGGCACCGCCGAAGCCCCCCCCGCCACGCTCGACTGGAACGATTCAGGCAAGTTCGAAGATCGCTGGGTGCGATTGCAAGTTGCCAGCGGACCATGCGTGTTCTTCCAAGGCATCACGTCCATGTATCTGCCCGTCGCACATGCCGAAGGAAAGTTTGTCCTGCGCGACCAACAGGTATTGAAGAAGCTTGAATCGCGCGGCCAGATCGTGCTGCGCTACGCGACGAAAAACGCGCCACACGTCGCTACCGAGAGTTATCCGGAAAACCCGAATGGGTCGACGGTCGGCATCGCGGGCGTCTGCGATGCCACGGGCCGTGTCTGTGGCTTTATGCCGCATCCCGAGCGGCACATCGATCGCACGCAGCACCCGCGCTGGACACGCGGCGAAGGCTCCGACGAAGGAGACGGCTTGCGCGTCTTCCGCAACGCCGTGGAATATTTCCGCTAAACGCGGTGTTCGTCGATCGAAATTCATCCGCAGATTTCACAGATGATTGCCTCGAGCGCCCGGAGGCCATGATCACGCACCGTGCAAGGCATTCCGTTAACACGTTTGACGTCGTAGCACGGAGCACGCCGCAGGTGTGCAACAAGCAAGCCCAGGGCAACGCCCTGGGTGGGTGGGTTTTTATTTCCTGCGGACGAAAGCCCTGTAGGGGCGAAACAATCCGTAGCGTGTCTTTTCTACTGTCGATTGTCGCGCCCTTACAGGGCTTTTCCGAAACTTTCGTACCGCCCCCAGGGCGATGCCCTGGGCTAATTTATGTGACGCCTGCAGCGTCCCAATGGCTACGAATCCCCAGAATGCCTGACGGCCAGTGTGGCCATGACACCCGAGTTTGCATGGCATACGAGTTCGCAAACAATCGATTTTAAAAAATCCCCGCGCCGAAGCCGTCGCGATTCTGCTCATCGACGACCGGGCGGTTGACGTGCTGCTGTGAAGGTGCCTTATGCGGCGCGCGTGGTTCGTGGACCGCCGGCTCGACTTTGGCCTGTTCGGCCCGTGCCGGCTCTGCGCGGACCTGCTCTACGCGCACATGCTCTGTGCGGACTGGTTCCACGCGGACAGGTTCTTTGCGAGCCTGTTCGATCTTGGTGTGTTCGACCTGCTTCGGGCGGGTGTGCGGCTCGTGCCGTGGCTCGCGCGGATGGAACGTGTTGTTCCGCGCCGGTGGACGAGAGTACTCCTCGTCGAAGTCGTCATAGCTCGAAACATAGCCCGGAAGCTGGGCCTGCCGCAGCTCTTCTTGGTACGACCGGATGACTTTTTCCTGGATCATCTCGCGGCAGCGCGAATTGATCGGGTGAGCGATATCGGCGTACAGCTTTGCCCGGCCGTCCTCGTCTTTGATCGCGCGATCTTCTTTCAGCCGCAGGCCGCATTGGTTGCAGTATTGCGCACGCAGGTGGTTCTTGTAACCACATTGCGGGCAATGCGACGTCAGCTTGCGGCTGGGCATCGCCACGAAGGGACCGTTCGTTCCCTCGATGATCTTCAAGTCGCGGATCACGAAGCAATCGTCCAACGTGATCGAACAAAAGGCGTGCAGTCGCTCGCCAGCCACTTCATCCATGAGCTTGATGCGAACTTCAGTGATTTCCACGTCTGTTCTCCTTAACCTCTTCCTTGGTCAGTTCGGCCCGGCGACCGCAAATACCTGCGCGAACCCGCGGCTCCGCAGGGCGGCCGCCAACCGCCGGGCGTGTCTTGCATGGCGGCAGATGCCGAAATAGGCGCTGCCGCTCCCTGTCATTTGATGCCCCAAAAAGTCGAGCTTGTTGAACTCTTCGCGCAGCCGCGCGATCCACGGCGAGATGCCGTCCGCGGCCGCCTCGAGTCGGTTGTGAATCAGTTGCCCCACCGCGGCCGCGCGTCCGGCGCGCCAGGCATCGATCAGCGGTTGCGCCGTATGGGGCTGCGCTGCCGGACGACATTGCCGATAGACCTCGGCTGTCGAAAGTCCGGCTGGCGGCTGGACAATCACAAAATGCAGCGGAGCCAGATCCCGCTGCGGTGTTACATGTTCGCCGCGTCCGGTGCAGACAGCCGGTCGGCCGGAGAGGAAGAATGGTACGTCGCTCCCCAATTCGGCCGCGACCTCGGCCAGGCGCTCGACCGGCCAGTTCAAATTCCAGGCAACATTGCCGGCGATCAAAGCCGCCGCCGCATCACTCGAACCGCCGGCCAGGCCAGCTTCCATTGGCACGCGCTTGACCAGTTGCATGGTCGCGCCGGCGGCGATGCCGGCTGCCTCGCGCAGGCGTCGCGCGGCGCGCACGGCCAAATTATTGTCCCCCAGTTGGGCGGGCGGGCGAGTACTACCTTGCGCCGTGCGCGGGTAGTGCCAGTGACAGTCGCAACTTATTGCGCTGTCCGAGCCCGACTGAAAGGCTAGGGTGTCACACAGACTGACCGGGACCATGAGCGTTTCAATCTCATGGAAACCGTCAGTGCGCTTGCCCAAGACCTCCAAAAAAAGATTGAGCTTCGCCGGTGCAAAGACCGTGACCACCGGCGAAGTCCGGTGAACGTGCATCCTACGCGTTCCCGACCTTGACGGAGCGATTTGTCCCGACGCACAAGTATCAACGAATCCTGATGATGGCGAGTGGGCGCGCGGGTGCCCCAGTTTCGAGCGGGGATTCTACCGGCTTCTCACCAGATGGTCAATTGTAATGTTGCGCGAATCCGCGGCCCGATAGCGCGATCACTTTTCCTCTCAGCAGCCAATAGCGCATTTGCGCAGTAGCTGATTAAGCAAACCAGCCTGCTAGCATCGCGATGCCGAAAATCGACAATCCTGGCAAGGTAGTATTTCCATCAATGGCATTTACGCTTTCCAGCGAGCGTTCCTGACAAACGTAGTTCCTCTTCATGTCTCTATCGGTCATTAAGCTCGTCTCCGGCGGACAATCGGGGGCCGATCGCGCCGCACTCGACGTAGCCATCGACCTAAGCATCGCCCATGGTGGCTGGGTACCCCAGGGTCGCTGGGCCGAAGATGGCGTGCTCGCAGCCTGCTATCAGATGCGTGAAACCGATTCGCCGCAGGTCCCCCTCCGCACCGAGTGGAATGTCCGTGACACCGACGCCACGCTGATCTTCTCTCACGGCGAACCGACCGGTGGAACGGCGTTAACGGCTCGATTGGCCGCGAGTTACCAGAAGCCGGCTTTGTACGTCGACCTGGCGACGAGTGACGAAACGGTTGCGGCCCGCTCGATCACTGCCTGGCTCACCGAGATTCGTCCGGCAATCCTGAATGTCGCCGGACCACGAGCCTCGAACGACCCGTTGATTTACGACGCGGTTTCCAGAATCCTGCGCCGCGTCTTCGAACGCGAGCAGGGCTAACAAACCCGACGGCAGTTCAAAATCGACGCGACCGGAAGTGTGCCATGCTTATCCGTCTGCGACGGATAAGCATGCCCGTTCGTTACGTCGTCGACCTCGGTCAGGTCCCGCGCGGCCGAACCTCGAGCAGCACGCTCTCCGAGTGCGTGCCCGGCAAAGGCCAAGACGCCAGCTTGCGCAGTTGCAGGCCGTTGAGCGCACCCGCCTCGCGAGCTGCAAGCCGCTCGTCGACCCAGGCCGGGCCTTTGATGACCAGCAGCCGCTCGAAGGAACCCCAGAACGGCGCGAACCAGGTGAGCAGCTTCACCAGCGGTGCGACGGCCCGTACCAACAGCGCCTGAAACTTCGCTCGCGCAAGCAACTCTTCGGCCCGACCGTGGTGGACAACGGTTGGTAACGCAAGCACCTGAACTATCTCTTCGACCGCCCGCGCCTTCTTACCGATCGATTCGGAAAGTGTCACATGCACGTCCGGCCGAATGATCGCCAGCACGATGCCCGGCACACCACCACCGGTGCCGACGTCGAGGACGCGATCGCCGGCTTGCAGCAGCTTCGAAAACTCGAGCGTATCGACGAGATCGCGCGCGACGAACTTTTCGTAGTCGGTATGCCGCGTCAGGTTCAGCTTTTCGTTCCAATCCCACACCAGTCGGCAATACCGATCGACTTGCGCCGCTTGTTCGGCAGGCAACTCCAGGGAATGGCGCGCGAGCGCCGCGGCGAGAGTGTCGTTCGGAAACGTGGAAGAGGGTTCGTCAGTCATTCGGGGCGTCTGGTGGTCTCGGGTCGGTGGATCGAAAATCAGGGGTCAGCGGCTCCGGCCCGGGTGTCAGCGGTTTGGCCCCAGAGGACCTACTATGGTGCCTTGTAACCCCGACGTCCACCAGGGGGGCGTGCGTGCCGGTCTTTTCCTGCTGGCGGTTCAATGACGCGCCGATGTTCTCATTTTTCGAGAATTTTTCCGTGGGCTGTAACGACGCGACGAATCGAGCGACTATTAAGAACAGACAGTGGAAGCCAAAAGTGATACGGCAAGTCGGTTCATGAATGACCTGGAAACGATTATTCGAGTCCATTCGGACGCGGTGTGGGGCACCGCGTACCGATTGCTCGACAATCGAGACGACGCCCTGGAATGCTATCAAGAGACATTCCTGGCGGCGCTGGGGTTATCGCGCACCGGCGAAGTGCGACACTGGCGAGCGCTCCTGCTGCGAATCGCCACATGCAAGGCGGTTGACCGTTTACGGGACCGTTATCGAAGGGACGAAATCTCGGCGGGGCATCTCCACCTGGCAACACTGCCGGCCACAAACGATCCGCCCGCAGTTCGTGTCGAAACCACCGAGTTGATCGAGCAAGTGCGACGCGCGCTAGCTCAACTGCCACCTCAACAAGCCGAAGATTCTGGCTCCGGCACGTTGAGCAATTAAGCGTGGCCGAAGTCGCGGAAGAATTGCAGATCAATACAGCGCATTTGCGAGTACTCGTCCATCGCGCCGCGATCGGCCTGCGAGGCCTGCTAAGCGCCACCTATGGACCGTCGCCTATTTCGGAGCAGTCACCATGAGCGCCGACAAATCGCCGGACCTGGACACGTTTGCTCAACATATTGTCGACGCGTTCGCTGATGTGCGCGTGCCTGCCGCGCCTTCGGCCGAGGAAACACTCGACCGAGTCATCCATGCGTCGAAGATCGCGGACGAAGGCATGCCACATCGACGATTCACTCCGATCACCCCTCGCCAGGTCGGCCTCAGCCGACATCAAAGGGTCGCGCTAGGTGGCATCGGCCTGTCGTCAGCGGCCGCGATACTGATACTCTTCCTCACTGTGAATTCGGGCCGCAATCTATCGGCCATGGAACGCATGACGCGCGAATTGCGCGCCGTCCAATCGTACTGCTATCGAATTTCCTCGACGGCAGAGTTCGTGGACGAAAAAACCAAACATCCGGTCGCAATCCTCGAATCGGGGCGGATTTATTGGCAAGCACCAAGCGCTTTCCGCGATGAACGAACGATCGTCAGGGTCGACAAGGCGCCTGCGGACGGTGTGCGGACGGAGGAAGTACTCGAGGACTTCGTCGATGTCTCGCCAGCGGAAAAGCCCGGCATTCTTCTCGACCGCAAGCGCAAGACATTCGTACATACGCCTGAATTGCGATTGTCGGCCACTGGTTCGGTGACCTATCCCATGGATGTGCTGCGGCTAATTCGCGAAAAGTCCGGCACCGTGACACGCGACCTGGGATCGAAAACGGTTCAAGGACGCGCGGCACGTGGGTATATCATCGCGCTCGACGGAGCACGGGATGGAGCGCCGATCGAACCTCAGGAAGTATGGGTTGACGCTGAAACGGATCTCCCCCTGGAATTCGGTCATGAAACTCGGAATGAGGAAATGACATCGGTCGTTCGCTTTACCGATTTCCGCTGGAACGTCGATCTCGATCCGCGGCTCTTCGATGCAACGCCGCCGGCGGACTGCACGGACGTGACGCCTCCCACCGGCGAGGACGCGCCACGTCAAATTGCTGATGCGTTGAAGCTCTATGCAACGCTTTGCAACCGGTATCCACAAGTCGATTCGCGTGTCGAGACGTTTGACGTGGCGGCGATCCGCGACGAGATGCTGCGAGCGGCAGGCTTCACAGGTCCTGCGAATCCCGCCTGGAAACAGCAGCAGAAATATCGCGAAATCGAAGACGCTAATATTGCACTGAAGGAAGTCTCGCGCGTGCTGCGCAATCGCTACCATGCCGGTTACGACGGCCTGCACGTCGGCAAAGCAAACTCAGAGAAAGTCTTGCTGTGGTGGCGACAGGCCGAAACCGACGGCCTGCGCGTGTTTTTCGGCGATCTTCGGACACAGGTAATCAGCAACGCCGAGGGGAAAAAGTACGGCCTGGACAACTGGTTGGAGCGATAGATGGATTCGGTTGCCTGGCGGTCCGAGCTCGTGACTGGACTGGCGCTCATGCCTAGAGGAAAATCGCCTTGGGTGACAATTGGTCGCGATTCCTGTCGCCCATGCAAAGCGTTAGCTCTGGTCGCTGCCCACATTTTTATTTGGAGCGATTAATGCGACTTCATCTTCGCGGGATGCTGCTCATCGCCACGATCGTCTGGTCTGCGACCGCCTCGGCCGACCCCGCCGGGTTGCGGTGGGTGAGAAACCTCGACGACGCCAAGGGACTGGCCACAGCGGAGCACAAGGATTTGCTTGTCGTTTTTACGGGCCTGGAATGGTGTGGCGCTTGCATCGACCTCGATCGAGAGGTTCTCAGCCGGCCGGAGTTCGCCGCGACCGAAAAGCATTTCGTGCTCGTCGATATTGACTTGCCGAGCAATCGCGAGGAACTGGGCGAACTGCTTCACAAGTACAAATCGTGGATGAAGCAATTTTTCATTCACGGCTTTCCGACGATCATGCTTGCCGACGCGACGGCCCGGCCTTATGCCTACTTCACCGGCTATGACGACGAGACCGACTTCACGACATTCATTAAGCGGCTCGACAACGCGCGACAATCACGCGAATCTCGTGACGTGCATCTGGCGGCCGCGGGCAGCGTGACGGGCGGAGAGCGTGCCAAGGAATTAAACGCCGCGATCGCTTGTATCGCCGACCGCATGGAAACACTTGACGATCGCGAGGACGATGACCCAATTCTGGTTTTCTACCAGGACGAAATTACCGAAATCCGTAATTTGGATGCCGACGGCGTGCTCGGCCTGCGCGAGCTTTACGACGCGCGCGTCGAGGCACGCGACGAGCATCGCGGCGGCCGCACGGACCTCGCGGAGTTGGATCAGTTCAACACGAAGGAAGACTGCCCGGCGGCAATCGCGTACATCGATAAGGCCCTACTGGAAACGACCGACCCCCTCAGGCGTTACCGTCTGGAAGAACGGCGCTATGGTTATCTGGACTGGGACGAACAGTACGAAGCGGCGCTGGAAAGCATTCATCGGCAGCAAGAGAATCCGAGCTGTCCCCAGGAAGATCGTAATCGCTTGTTTCGCAATGAAGCCATCGACCTTTCGCGATTGAAGCGTCTCGACGCGGCGATCGCCGTTTACGATCGACAGATTGCCGCGGCCAAGAGCCCTGCCGACAAGAGCTACTTTCTCGGCTGGAAGATGAACATGTTGCTGGGAGAAGGCCGGCACGAGGAAACAATTGCGACTTGTCGCACCGCGCTAGCCGTGGCAAAGCCGAACACGAAGAAATTCGCGGACGCGGCAGGCTTCCTGGCCTGGGAGCTAAACGATGCCGGCCGGATCGCCGAAGCCATCGAGGCCTATCGCCAGGAAAACGATTATTGGTGTCAATACGGAGAGTCTTATTGCCTGACGGCGATCGCAAAACTTCAACACAAAAGCGGCGACGACGCTGGCGCGCTGCGAACTCTCACCGAGGCCGAAGCACTGATTCCGCGATCCGCCGACCGGCCGGCAAAGCAAAAGAGCATCGATCGCATGCGCGCTGACTTGGAGAAGGCGCGAGAACTGATCAGCGACGAAAGCGTAATTCGCGAAAAATAGCATGCTTATTCCGCCGTGGGCGGAAAAAACATGGCACCGGTGCAGCCAAGAGAAACGTCGACCCGAATTAGCAGGGCATCACTTGACTCACGGTCTGATGCTCGAAGCGGGATGGCGCTCGGCGATTCGAGGCGAACGGGCCGGTATTAGAAATCCTCTTCGAATTCTTCGCCGACCTCGATTTCGCCATCCTCGCCGTCATCGTCGCCGGCGGTGTCATCGAATTCGTCGATGTCGCTCTCGAATTCTTCGTCCAGCTCTTCTTCGAAATCGTCGTCGAAGTCGTCGTCGAAATCGTCGTCGTCGATTTCCTCGTCACCGGCGTCGCCCCCTTCAGCAGGTGCTTCCTCGGGCGAATCCTCGGCCAGCAGCCAAGAGGGCTCTTCTTCTCCCAGCGACACGAAAACGGGAATCGAGGCAGGCGATGCGATGTGGCACGACATGGACAAGCTTCCGACCCCTTTTTTCGACGGGCCCTGCGGGAGAATTTTGCGGAGGGGGCGACTCGCTTCGCGGCAGGCCGGCCCCTGCGTCGCCTATCCGAACGACGACGGAACACAAAAGCCTAAACATTGATCGCGAGCAGGACAAGGGCCGTTTGTGGCCGTCGCGGATCGCCCGAACTCTCAATTTGGGGGATGGCGCCGCACTGCGCAGGAAGGTCCAAAAGCAGGCACCCTCGATCGATTCTCGCCCAGGCATTCGACCGAGCCGGCTGTTACACAAGGGCGTTCAGATAACGCAGAAAACGGTCAGCCTCGCGATGCCCGCCACGATGCCCAAGCGATATAGGCAGGGTCGCCAACGAAAGCCCGTGGCGACCCCGCCTAGACACGGGGGGTGAGAGCCAAGTCATGGGAGTTCGCCGAAGGCCCGATGGGGCGGTCGGCATCTGAAACATAGGTCGCAGTCCGACAAGGGTCAAATTTCAGGAAGCGTATTATCGCGCGGCGCATGAATGACCAGTCGATCGACGATTCGCACGACGCTGGCCAGCATCTTGGGCGAACCGTATATTGCCAGCCGGCGGAACCGACGCTGCGCTACACAACGACCAGTGCGGCGCGAACGTGCCGGTCGACATCCTCAGAGCATCTCTCGCAATGACAGCCGCGATCCAACTGAAGGAATACATTCGTTCGATCCCCGATTTTCCCAAGCCCGGGATCATGTTTCGCGATATCACGCCGCTGTTGGGCGCGGCCGAAGCGCTGCGTGAATCGATTCGCCAATTGGCCGACCATTATCGTGGTCGCCCGATCGACGTCGTGGCCGCGGCCGAGGCGCGGGGCTTCATCTTCGCCGCGCCGCTGGCTATCGAGCTGGGCGTGGGATTCGTGCCGGTTCGCAAACCTGGCAAGCTCCCTTTTACGACCCACGCTTTCCATTACGAGCTGGAATACGGCACCGATACGCTCGAGATCCATAGCGACGGAATTGCCCAAGGGCAACGCGTGCTATTGGTCGACGATCTGCTGGCCACCGGCGGCACGATCGAGGCCTGCTGCCGTTTGATCGAACAGGCTGGCGGCCACGTGGCTGGCTGCGCCTTCCTGATCGAATTGCTCGACTTACACGGCGCCGAGCGGATCAAGGAATTCGAGATCTTCAGCCTGCTCAAGTACTAATGGCCTACCGTAGGGTGCGCTGTGCGCACCAAGAATCGGCGAGAGACGCCGCAACCAGATTGCCGTTCGCGGGTAAAACCCCACCGCGAAACCGCGGCCCCATCTGCGCCCAAAAAAAAACGCTGGTGCCCGCAGGGCACCCTACAAGAGGGGCGCTTCGCTGTCGTTTACCGGTTCACGCCGATGAAGAAGCTGAACAACTGCAACTGATCGCCAGGTGCGTGATGGATCGGGACGGCGAAGTCCAGGGCGATCGGCGCCGGCCCCATCGCGGGCACCGTGACACGCAGACCCAAGCCCGGCGCGACGCGGAAGTCTTGCCACTGCAGTTCGGTGCTCGGCTCGACGGTACCGAAGTCGGTGAACGCCACGCCGCGTAGCATGTCGTCGCCGGTGATCGGGAACATGTACTCCACCGAGTTGATGAACATGAAGTGACCACCGACTTGCACTCCCTCGTCCAGCGGCGATGCACCGCGGAAATAGAAGCCGCGCAGAGTCGTGTAACCACCGGCAAAGAAGTTTTCATAAATCGGCGTATTCGAACCAGTAAAGCCCGTCTGGTTGTTGATGCTCAGCGTATGCCGGCCTGACGTATCCGGCCGTTCGTGCAAC
This sequence comes from Pirellulales bacterium, assembly GCA_036499395.1. NCBI lineage: Bacteria > Pseudomonadati > Planctomycetota > Planctomycetia > Pirellulales > Pirellulales bacterium. The sequence goes on along the minus strand of DASYDW010000062.1, from coordinate 119,988 downwards.
AGGAAGTGCTGCGACGCGTTGATCGTGGCGCGTGGGAACGTGTAGCTGCCAAAGGCCTGCTCCAGACCGATATCGATCCGGTGCCCCTGCGTCGCCAGGAACGAACTGTCGCGCGTATCGTGAATGACCTCCCACTTGCCCGAGAAAAACGCGTTGTTGCCCAACACCTGTTCCAATTCGGGCGGTGTCGGTACCGACGGATTCGAGATGTTGACATTCTCGCCGCGGAACGACAGCACCGTCGACAGATTCGGATCGAACAGGAATTGATAGCCCAGGCTAACGCGAGCCCCCAGGCGTTTTTCCGTCCAGTTGTTGTAGATACGGGTGAAGAACGAACCGCTCAGGCCGAAGCTGACCGGCGTATCGAATAGATACGGATTGTGGAAGTTGATCATGTACTGCTGATAGACCGTACCTGGCGATGCCTGAATACGGAACTGCTGCCCTCCGCCGCGCCATGCTGTCGCGTTGCGAATGTCTTCCCAACTAGTGGGATAGCGCCGCCAGTCGAAGTTCTGTTCGTCGAGCGTGATATTGCCGATCAAGCCGGCGTTGGAGTTCACGCCCACGCCCAACATCAAGCGGCCGGTCTGCGTTTCGTTCCCCCTGATTTGAATGGGAATGTCACGCGGCGCGTCACCGTCGAAGGGTCCGGCCCCCTGCGGGTACAGATCGCCCGGTCCGGCATATCCGCCAGGACTAGCCACGGCGCCGGCCGGCGCACCGTCCAAAAGCGGTGGCACGTTGGGCGGCATCTGACCGCTAGGCACTGCCGATGGCGGCGGATACACCGACGAGCCATACGCCGGGCCCGCACCTGGCGCGGCATAACCACCCGACGGCTGCGAATAGCCGGGCGCCTGGCCATAGGCCGGCGCGGCGTTGCCATATCCGGGCACGGCATTAGTCGGCGGTGCCGCATATTGATTCGGTGCCGCATACTGGTTCGGTGCGGCATAGCCACTGGGGGGTGGATAGTTCCCCGGAGCGGCGTACGACGGTGTGGCGGGCTGCTGCACCGCAGGTTGCGAATACTGCGGTGCATAGTTGCCTGCTGGCGGGCTGCTGGAAGGGGCATAGCCACCGGGCACTGGCTGAATGAACTGCGTCTGCGTGATTCCGCTATTGCCTGCCGAACGTATGCCTCCCACCGGCGCATCTGGAGTGATGCGCCCCAGGGGCTGCTGGCCGAACGATGAGCCAGCGTCGCTGGGGCCTTGCGCACGGACGACCTGCGCTCGATCGTCCCCTGGCAGCGGACCTGGTTTGTAGGCAAGTGTCGTTCGATGGGTAGGCGGTGCGAGTCCTTCGGGAACGAACTCGACTTCCATCGATTCCCCGTCGTGGATTTCGAGATCGTTGTCGGGATAGGCACGCAAAGGTGCCGGATCGGGGCTTTGGCCGTTGAAGCCCGTGCCGTTCATGCCAGCGCCGCCCATACCCATATTGCCGGCGCCACCGCCGCCGATACCGCCAGCGCCTTGGCCGCCCAAGCCCATCGGCGCCTGCACGCCAGGGCCGCTTCGTTTGGGATGAGGATTGCGCGCCACCGAGGTGTCGGCCTCGTCCTCTTCGTCCTCCATACCTGGCTTCGCAAACACGATCTTCGGAACCTGCCCCTGGGCGGGATTGCTGGCCAGCATCTGCGAAGCCTTCAAGCGGCGTTCACTGTCGCGCAGCTTCTTCGTGTTGGCGATATCGCCGGTCCGTAACGACAAGCGATTCAAAAGAGCCGTGCGGCGGGTGTGCGGGTTGTCTCCGCCGATCTTTACGTCGATACGCCCGACGCGATAGCGATCTCCTTCTTCGATCTTGTAGACCAGGTCCAACTGACCGGGTTGCTCCAGGAAGCGCGTCTCGGGCTGGATGTCGGCGAAGATGTATCCCACCTCGCCGTACTTATCCTGCACGCCGGTAATGTCCCTGGACAGCTTCGATTGATCGAAGAAGTCTCCGCCCTTGAGCTTCAGGTCCTTCGTCAGTTTTTCAGCCTGAAGCTTGTTGTTGCCGATCACCGAAACGTTGTTCACGACGTAGCGCGGCCCTTCTTCGATGAAGAAGGTCAGCGTCATCCAGTTTTGCTTCTCGTTGAACACGAATTCGCGGCCAACGCGGGCTCGGAAGAAGCCCAGACCGCGGTAGTAGTCGGTCAGCCGGCGGACATCCTCGTCGATGCGGGCGTAGTCGACCTCGCCTTTGAAGACCCACAAGATCGGCTTCTTCGACTGGATTTGCGTTTTCAACCGATCATCGGGCGCGACGGTATTTCCCTCGAAATCGACTTCCCAGATCTTTTGCTTCAATCCCTCGTTGACCATCATGCGGATGCCGCGGTCGCCGGGCTTGGTGCCCTCGATGATCGTTACGGAGCAGAGCGCGTACCCTTTCCCGCGCAGGTATTCTTCCAGCTTGGTCCGCGATTCCTCGACCGCATACGGATCGAGCGCGTCACCGACCTTGAGGCCCGCCTTCTTCATCAATACCTTCTCGCTCTTCGCGCTGCCGTAGATTTTCACGTAGCGGATCAGCGGGCGTTCGACGACGTGATAGATGATGATCACGCCGCCGTCGGCGCGACGCTCGTAGCGCGGCTCGACATTGATGAATTGATGCGTCTTGCTCAGACGCTTGACGTCGTCCTCGACCATCGATTTGTCGAGCGGCCGGCCAGCGCGCGTCTTGATGTGCGGCAGAATCTTGTTCGACTCGACCGCCTTATTTCCCTCGATCCGCACTTCCACAACTTCCGGAGTGGCGGAAACGGGCGGTGGCTCGGTCGGCGGAGGCGTGTACGGCACGGGTCCCGGCGGTAGCGCCGTCCCGGTCAGCGATGGTCCGCCACCGCCCGGCGCGCTTGGCCCTGCCGCGGGACTTTGACCGCGCGCCGTCGCCGGCCCGATCGCGACCGCAAGCGCGATCGCGCAGCAGCGCGACAACAAGGCAAAATCTAAGCGGCCGCCAAGCATCAAAGGCGTATTCCGTGAACGAATTGCGCGAGAAATGAAAAGCTGACGGACAAGCCAGGAACTGCGAGAGAGAGCATTGCGACCACTCGTGACCGCACTGCCCGCCGCGCAGAGAACTCCTGCTGCCCTAGATGGGTCGCGTAGAAATACCGGAAGCTGCCGCGCGCTACAAGGGAGATTCGCGCGTCCGACCCGCTTAATTCCGGCAGAAAACCTCGGTTTCACGGCTACCGGCCCTTCGTGGCCGAATCCCGTGACGCCCAAAACGCCCGTCTTGCCAACGCCGGCCGTCCCGGCGTCGCGTGGACACGCCCCACTTGCTGCTGGCAAACGGAAGCTGGCACTCAAGAGAAGACCAGCGCAGGCAGGCGCGCAACAGGCGCAGCGATCTCGTTCGCCGGGCGCGGCTTTGCCAGCAGTCGGCGCTGGTAACCGATCGCGGTCAGAACGGGCGAAACTGCTCGTCTTCGTTCAGGTAGCTGGCGCTCGGATCTTCGAACAGCGTGAAGTCCTTGGCCCAGCGCACCTTCACGTCGCCGATCGGTCCGTTACGCTGCTTCGAGACGATGATGTCGGCCTGCCCGGCGACGCGCTCGCGATCCTCGTCGTTGTTCATGTAATACTCGTCGCGATGGACGAACAGCACGACGTCGGCGTCCTGCTCGATAGCACCGCTTTCACGCAGATGGCTTAGCCGTGGCCGATTGTCCTTGGAAGCCTCTGCTTGCCGATTCAACTGGGCCAGGCAGAGGACCGGAATCTTCAACTCGCGGGCCAGGCCCTTTAAGCGACGGGCGATGCGCGCGACCTGCTCCTGGCGCGGATCCTTGGCATTATCTGGCTCGATCAACTGCAAGTAGTCGATCACCACGAGTCGCAGATTCTCGCGCCGCTTTAGCCGACGGGCCGTGGCCGCGATCTCGGTCATCGTCCGGCTCGGACTGTCGTCGATGAACAGCGGTGAAACGCTCATCTCGGACGAAACCTCGGGCAGCTTTTTGCGATCGGCCGCCGAAAGCATGCCATTGCGCAATTTGTGGCCATTGATGCGCCCGTGCGAGCAGAGCATGCGCTCGACCAACTCCAACCGCGACATTTCCAGGCTGACGAACAAAGTCGTGTGCTTCTGATTGACGGCAGCATGCGTGGCGATGTTCGTCGCCAGCGCGGTTTTTCCCATACTGGGACGACCGGCGATGATGACCAGTTCCGAGGAGTTCATTCCGCCCGTCAATTGGTCGAGCTCGGAAAAGCCGGTCAACACGCTATCCGATGGACCGTCATGCGTCAGCCGCGCGTCGATACGCTGCAAGGCGGCGGTCAGCACGTCGCTGATCGAGGCGAGCTCGCCGATCCCCTTGTCCTCGAGGATGCGAAACACTTTCTCTTCGGCCGATGACAGCATCTCGCGCGCCTCGAGTGACTGGTCATAGGCGTCGCGCAAAATCTCGGTGCTGGCGTGAATCAACGCCCGCAACGTCGCCTTGTCGCGCACGATGTTCGCGTAATACAGGGCATTCGCCGCCGTGGGAACCGCCTGGGCGATTTCGGCCAGGTACAGCGTCTGCCCGACCGTTTCGAAATCGCCCCGTTGCTTGAGGCGCTCGACGAGCAAGGTTATGTCGATCCGCACCCCATCCTCGTGCATCGCCAGCAGATGCTCGAACAGAACCTGATGCGCGTGTGCGTAGAAATCCTGCGGGCGCAGCGCGAGCGCGACGTCGTCGCACATCATGGGATCGAGCAGAATGCTGCCCAGCACGGCCTTTTCAGCCTCGATGCTTTGCGGCGGCAGCCGATCGAGAATCTCGCTGCGCGTCGCCGGTGCGGCCGGCCGAGAGTCGATGCGCGTCGTTGCCATTGCCAAAATCCTCCGTGCGGCCATGCCCTAGGTACGCAGGCGATTTTAGCAGTCGACGTGCTCGCGCGATATCACCCGGCCGGAGACGAGGCGCGCAACCAGCGCATCATCAAAAGAGTTTGCAAAACGAAAATGTGCGCGCAGACACGCTTGCTAACTACGGACTACTAGCCACCGACTACTGAACACCAACGACTGCCCACCGCCTTCTGCCAACAACTTACTGTTGCGGCTTCGGCGTGGCGGCTTCTTCGTCGGTCACGGTCGGCACGACCCACACCTTGAGTTCGGTCTCGATATCGTGACCGATGTGGACGTTGACCGTATAGAGGCCCAGTTCCTTCAGCGGACCCTTGAGGCGAATCTGGTCGGCGGTCACGGTGAAGTCGTTCTTCTTCAGAGCGTTGACGATGTCCGGCGCACCGACCGAACCGTAGAGATGCCCTTCGTCGTTGGCGTTGGCTTCGATCGTGATGCTCTGCTGAGCGAGCAAATCGGCCAGCGAGCGCAGACCTGCCAGGCGGGTATTCTGGATCTCTTGCAGCCGAGCCCGATGCTTGTCGACCATCCGCTTGTGATGATCCGTGGCCACCGTTGCCAGCCCCTGCGGCAGCAGGTAATTCTTGGCGTAGCCCGGCTTCACTTCGACCACGTCTCCCTGCTTGCCCAGGTGATCCACGGCCTGGATCAACAGCAGCTCGATGCCGCCGTGCTTGCCGCGCGGCAGCCGACCACGGGTCTTCGGCTTCTTGGGCTGCGGGGCGGATTTGGCTTTCGTGGCAGTGGCTTTAGGTGCGGCGGCTTTCGTGGCCATGGCTCGGTCTCGCTCTCGTGACGCAGTCAGGTGACGTTTCGAACTAGGGGCGAAAGGGACTCATCGTAACCAATTCCGGCCCGCCAGACTAGCGGGATGAAGCAAGGAATCGGGCCGGGATTCCGGGGCGCTTTAGCCGCGTTTTTCACGCCGCACATTCCCTGTCCCGAGCTCGATAATGCTCCCGACGCGACTAGAACGGGATATCGTCGTTGGGGGCCGAACCGCCGCGGCTTTCTGAGCCGCCGCCATAGACGTCGGCCGGTGGGCCGTATTCGGAATCGTCGTATTGAGGACCACCGCGTCCGCCGGAAGAACCACCAGCAGAACCGCCGCGACGGGCTCCGCCGCCGCCGCCACCGCCCTCACCACCACCGCCGCCACGTCCGCCGAGCATCTGCATCCGCTCACCGACAACGCGCAGCTTCGACCGCTTCTGCCCGTCGGTTTCCCAGGTGTCGAGCTTAAGGCGCCCTTCGATCATGACCGACGCACCTTTGGTCAGATATTCGCTGGCGACCTCGGCCGTGCGCGCCCACAGGGTTACATCGACAAACGTCGTTTCCTCGACCCATTCGCCGTTGGCGTTCTTACGCCGGTCGTTCACTGCCAGGCCGATTTCCGTGACGGGCGTGTTCGTCGGCGTGTAGCGCAGCTCGGGATCGCGCGTCAAATTCCCGACCAGGATGACTCGGTTGAAGCTCGCCATCGAACGAGGCCTCCTTTGGCAGGCTGCGCCATGATTTCGGAGCAGCACGGAACTGACGAAACGACCAGCACGACACTGAACGAACGACACTGAACGAACCAACTGTCGCGCGGGCCTACTCGGGAGCGTTGCCCAGGTCCGGAACTTCGACATCGACCGCGGCCGCGACGGCCGGACTGGGTGTGGCGGGCGTGGTGCGACGGGTTTTGGATGCATCGGTCGCTGCCTGCGTGTGTGCCACCAGCGCGTCGACAATGCGTGCGTCGACCTTCAGGATCAACTCGCGCAAGATCGTTTCGTTGATTTGGCAATCGCGGCGCATCGCCTCGAGGTCCGTGCTTTCCAACCGGAAATATGTCAGCCAGTAAGTTCCCTTGCGCTGACCGTTGATCGGATACGCCAGGCGACGTTCCTCCCACAACCGGCTAGCCAGGATCTTCCCTTTGTACTTCTCCACCATCGCCGTAATCTGACCCGACACACCTGCCGGATCGCGGGCGTAGCGGTTCGAGTCGAAAATGAAGAGCCCTTCGTATGCGTTTTCGGCCAAGGATCGTCTCCTAAAACAAGTAAGCAGCGGTCGGCTGGCGGAACCCTGTCATGGTTGCTACAGCGAGCTCAGGGCAGGTCCCGCAATGGTTAATCGTATAACGTTTGGCGGCGGTTCGTAAGAACCCCCGCCGGCAACTAGTTGAATTCGTTCATGCACTTCTGGATGCCGTGGCGGACCCAGGTTTCGACCCCTTCGGACGCTCGCACCATTGCCTCGTCCACGATCGGCTGATCCTGCTTCGTAAAGCGGGCCAGCACGAAGTCGGCCGCGTTCCAGCCCTGCGGAGCCTCGCCAATCCCAACTCGCAACCGCGGCACCTCTTCGGTCCCCAGCACGCGAATGACGTCGGCCAGCCCCTTTTGCCCACCGGCCGACCCCTGCGGACGACAGCGCAACTTGCCCAGTGGCAGGTTGAAATCGTCACACACGACCAGCACATCGTTATTGTCCAGCTTGTAAAAATCGCGCGCCGCCAACAGGCTGGCGCCACTGCGATTCATGTACGTGTGGGGCCACAGCAACAGGACGCGCTCGGAACCGATCGAGAGATCGGCCAGCTCGCCCTGAAAGGCCTTCTTCACCCCGGGACTGCCAGCGCGGCGCGATAACTCGGCCAGCACCATATAGCCCACGTTGTGCCGGGTCCCGTCGTACTTGCGGCCCGGATTTCCCAGTCCAACTACCAATTTCATGTACAGTAACTTCGCATACGGCCAATTCGCGTACGGCCGACAGCACTCGTAAAGAGCTGTGCGACGAGGCAACCGCTATTCGTCGGCGCCCCCCTCTTCGTCCTCGGCCTTGCGTCCGATGATCTCGGGTTCGGCCGACTCGCCCCCTTCGCCTTCCTCGGACTCGTCCTTGGCCAGGGCACAGTGGACGATCACCGTTTCCGGATCGGTGATAAGCACGACCCCCTGTGGCAATTCGATGTCGCTGGCACGCAGGAAATCGTCGAGCTTCAGCCCACCGACACGCAGTTCCAGCTTTTCCGGAATCGCGATCGCCAGGCATTCGATCTCGACCGAGTGCAAAGGCTGCTCGAGATGTCCGCCGTCTTTCACGCCCGGGGCTTCACCACGCAGGATGACCGGCACCTCGATCTGCAGACGTTCATCCGCCGAAACGCGGGTCAGATCGACGTGCAGCACAGTCGTGCCGAACGCATCCCATTGCAGCTCGCGGATAAAGGCCTTTTCCTTGACTGCTCCTTCCAGATCAACGACCCGCGCCCCATGACGCAGTGCCGCGCGGAGCTGAACATCGGCCACTTTCAGGCTCAGCGATTCTTCACCATGCCCGTACAGGACAACCGGCACGCTGCCGGCGCTGCGCAACCGGCGATTGTTGCGTTTGCCATGGGCCTCACGTTTTTCAACCTTCAATGCTTCCGACATCGATCTGACCTCGTTACTGCGGCGGCGCGCAAAACTTCGGAATTTCGGAGCCACACAGGCGAGGCTCGCAACAATCCCGAATGAAAATAATCTCAAGGAAAACAGGGTCTCGAGGAAGTCCCCCCCGAGAAAAACGCCCTTGGCGCCCCCGATGACACGAAACCAGCACAGGTGGGCTACCCCGGGGCGGCGCGAATCTCGCCATTTTGCCGGAAATTGGCCGGAATGCAACCCCGGCGGTGTGAGATTCGCCACGGAGCCGCGGAGGCACGGAAACGGGATACAAACAGCTGCGTTACGGCGCCTGGCGGCAGGAAATGCCAGGCACTAGGGCCACAACGTAACTGCCGGCGCCCGGTTCAGACGAACAGCCAGGTCGTCTGGGCTCGGCTTATACAAACAGCCGGCTGACCGACTCGTTGCGGTGAATTCGCTTGATCGCCTCGCCCAGCAGTGGCGCTACGGTCAGCACGCTGATCTTCGAGGATCCCTTTTCCGATTGCGAGACCGATAGCGGAATTGTGTCCGTGATGACCAGCCCTTCGATCGGTGATGCCTGCAGGCGCTCGACCGCCCCGCCGCACAGCACGCCGTGCGTCGCGGCGACGAAGATCTTCTTCGCCCCGGCGTCGTGCAGCTTCTGGGCAGCGCCGCAGATGCTGCCGGCGGTGCTGATCATATCGTCGAACATCAGGGCCACCTTACCGGCCACGGGTCCGCCGATGATGTTTTCCTGGCGTGTCTTTTCGGCGCTGCTGCGGCGCTTGTCGACGATCGCCAGCCGGCCGCCCAGGCGCTTGGCATGCCCCAGGGCACGCTTGATGCTCCCTTCATCGGGGCTGACGACGACCATCTCGTCCTCGTCGATCCCCATCTTCAGGAAGTAGTCGTTCAGCACCGGCGCCGCGTACAAGTGATCGACGGGAACGTCGAAAAAGCCCTGAATCTGGGCCGCGTGCAAATCCATCGTCAGCACACGATCGGCGCCGGCGCGCGTGATCAGGTTGGCCACCAGCTTGGCCGTGATCGGCACGCGCCCTTCGTCTTTGCGGTCCTGTCGGGCGTAGCCGTAATAAGGCATCACCGCGGTCACACGCTCGGCGCTCGCGCGCTTGCAACTCTCGATCATGATCAAGAGTTCCATCAAATTGTCGTTCACTGGCGGGCAAGTCGGCTGCACCAGGAACACGTCACGCCCGCGAACGTCCTCATCGATTTTGCACGAGATCTCCCCGTCCGGGAAATTCCCCATCGAGATGGCGCCGATCGGCAGACCCAGGTACTCGCAAATACGCCGGGCGAGCGCTGGATTGGCCCGGCCGCTGAAGATTTTCAAGCCGTTCATAGTATTGCCGTGTCCCCTGCCCCCTGCGTCGAAGTACCCCGGCGCCGCGAACGCCGAGGCAAATTGAAAGTCCATAACCAATCGATCGAAGCGGAATTCGACCGCGGTCACCCGCCGCTGTGCCAACCAACGCTGCGTCACCCAACGCCGTGGCTGCCTGTTATTGCTTGTCCAGCCCGTCGCGTAACGCTTGCTCGACCACGCGAAGCTCGTCCATGGTGTTCACCCCCAGGGCCTCGATCGGTTTCAAGACCGGCAGTGCCAACACCAGTTTTCCCTCACGCTTCATAAGGCCGGGGCAATCGGTAATGTAATATTCCCCCTGCGCGTTGTCGGGGCGCAGCTCTTCGAGTGCCGCCAACAACGGCCGATTATCAAATACGTAACAGCTCATGTTCACTTCGGTCAGCTTGCGCTGGTCGGGCGTGGCATCCTTCTCCTCGACGATGGCGACGAACTCACCGCCCGCGTCGCGTACGATGCGCCCCAAACCTGCCGGGTTCTGCTTGTGAATCGTGCCAATAATGCAGGCCGGCCGTCGCTGTTCGTATTCGGCTAGTAGCTTGCCGATCGATTCGGACTGTAGCAGCGGGGCATCCCCTGTGACCACGGCCACGGGTCCGTCGTGTGCGGCCAGCACGTCGCGGCAAACCATCACCGCATGCCCGGTCCCTTGCTGCTGCTCTTGCAGGACAAAGGTCAGGCCCGACCGATGTTTGAGGGCCTTTTTCACGTCGTCGGCGCGATAGCCCACGACGACAGCCACCTCGTCAAAACCGACGCCGGCCAGGGCGTCGAGCACGTATTCGATCATCGGCCGGCCGCAGATTTCGATCAGCACCTTGGGAAGCTCGCTTTTCATGCGAGTCCCCTTGCCGGCAGCCAGCACGACAGCGATTTTGCGAGCCATATGCACTCGATAGGAATGCGGGGGGGGCGGATGCGCAGCAGACAGGCCCATCTTGGCATGAAACCGACGGAGCCGCCAGTAGATCGGCGTCTCCAGCGTGATCGTCACAATGGTCGTTTTGCCGCCAGCATCACGGCTGCCGGCCTGATGGCCAGCGTTGACACCCTGACCGGCACTTCTACAATAGGACTTTTCTAAATTGGGGGGAGTGTTTTTCGTGAGCAGGACTGTCGCCGCAAATGGTCAATCCAGTGGCATGTCCGGCAGCAAACCCTTAGACCGCGCGATCGAAAAGGCCGACGTCCTGATCGAGGCCTTGGAGTGGATTCGCAAGTTCCGCGGCAAGGTCGTCGTCATCAAGGTCGGCGGCAGCGTGATGGAAGATGACAACGCGCTGCGACATCTGCTACTGGATATCGTCTTCATGTCCACGGTCGACGTGCGCCCCGTAGTCGTTCACGGCGGTGGCGCCGCCATCAGCCGCGCCATGGATGCGGCCGGACTCGAAACGCGCTTCATCCAGGGGCGGCGTTACACCGACGCAAAAGCGCGCGACATCGTCGAGCAAGTTCTGGCCTACGAAACCAACGAACACATCGTTAAGCGGATCGAAGAGCTAGGCGGGCGTGCCGCGCCACTGAATTTCCGCACGACCAACGTCCTGTTCGGCGAGAAGCTGACCCTTAGCGGTCCGGCCGGAGAAGAGATCGACCTGGGCTTTGTCGGCGGCGTCAACCGCGTCGATCATGCCACGATCGCGAATCTATGCTATGCCGGCACGGTCCCTGTGATTCCGTCGATGTGCATCGATGCGGACGGCGAGAAACTGAACGTCAATGCCGATACCGCCGCGACGGCCGTGGCCCAGGCACTGGGAGCCGAGAAGCTGGTTTTTCTCAGCGACGTCAACGGCGTCCGTCGTGACAAGAACGACCCGAAAAGCCTGATCGTCTCGCTCACCGCCGACGAGGCACAAAAGCTGATCGCCTCGGGCGCGATCGAGGCAGGCATGATCCCCAAAGTCCAGGCCTGCCTGGAAACGCTCGATCGTGGCGTGCGCAAAATCCATATCATTGATGGTCGGCTGCGTCATTCGTTATTGATGGAAGTTTATACCAGCCGTGGCGTCGGCACCGAGATCGTCAAGTCGCGGTAGAAGAGGCGCGACAGTTCGCGAAACTAATCCGCTCGCCCGTCCGATTGCGAACCCACCCCGTCCTCGCCTGTGTCTCTCGTCGGTGTATTGCTCCGAGGTCTCCATGGATTTGATTTGCGGCGTTTGCTATTTCGTTGGTTATTTGAGTTGAGGAGATGAAATCGTGGCCACTGCCAGCGCAACCTCCAGCGAAATCATCGAACTGTTCAAACGCTATGTAGTGCCGAACTACACCCGGTACCCGATTTGCCTCGTACGCGGCGAAGGGAGCTACGTGTGGGATGCCGAGGGGACGCGCTACCTCGACTTCTTTCCCGGCTGGGGTTGCAACCTGCTGGGGCACTGCCCAGAGCCGGTCGTGAAGGCCGTGCAAGAGCAGGTCGCCACGCTGATCCACGTCCCAAACACCTGGTACACCGAAGCGCAAGGCCAATGGGCCAAAGCACTCTCCGAGCGCAGCTTTGGCGGGCAAGCCTTCTTTTGTAATTCGGGCACTGAAGCGAACGAAGCCGCGATCAAGCTGGCCCGTCTGCATACACCGCGCGAAAAGTACAAGATCATCACGTTCGAAGGCGGTTTTCACGGTCGAACGCTGGGCGCCACAGCGGCCACCGCACAACCGAAGTACCACGAAGGACTCGGCCCCTTGATGGCCGGATTCAATTACGTTCCCTTCGGTGATCTGGAGGCCGTCGCGCGCAAGATCGACTCAGAAACTGCCGCCATCATGATCGAGCCGATCCAGGGAGAAGGGGGTATCAACCTGCCGCCCCCCGGGTTCCTGCAAGGCCTGCGCAAGCTGGCCGATGACAACGGCCTGCTCTTGATCTTCGACGAAGTGCAAGCCGGCTTTGGTCGCACCGGAAAGTGGTTCGCCTACCAAAACTATGGCATCACGCCCGACATCATGACCCTGGCCAAAGCCCTGTGCGGTGGCGTGGCCGGCGCGGCAATGCTCACCACGCCCGAGATTGCTCCCAGCCTCCGCCCCGGAATGCATGCCGCGACATTCGGCGGCAACCCGCTTGCCGCCCGGGCCGGCATCGCCGCGATCGAGATGATCGAAAACGAGGGATTGCTCGAGCGCGGTCTGGCCATCGGCCAAATCTTTCGGGAGCGGCTCGAAGCGCTGCGCAACGAGTGCGACATCGTGCGTGACGTGCGCGTGATGGGGGTGATGATCGGCGTCGAGCTGTCGATCGATGGCACGGCAGTCGTCAAATCCTGCCTCGAGCGAAACCTATTAATTAATTGCACACACGGTACCGTGCTGCGGCTGCTGCCGGCCTTGAACCTGACGCCGGAACAAGCCCATCAAGGTTGCGACATTCTGGTCGAAGCCGTGAAAGCGCAGGTCCGATAACGATCGGCGGAATGAGAGGAATGTGGCAACGATGAGACATCTGCTTACGCTGGCGGATCTGAAGAGCGGCGAGATCGAGCGGATCTTCGCCATCACCGAAGACTTGAAGGCCAAGTATCAAAACGGGCTGCGCGAAGCGCTCTTGCCGGGACGTGTCATGGCACTGCTCTTCGAAAAGCCGTCATTGCGGACGCGCGTTAGCTTCGAGGCAGGCATCATCAACCTCGGCGGTCACAGCCTGTTCCTGGGGGACGATGTCGGTTGGGGTTCGCGCGAGAGCATTGCCGACTTCGGTCGCGTTCTCTCCGAGTACGTGGACGTCGTCGTGGTCCGCACCAAGAGCCACCAGAAGCTCGTCGAGCTGGCAAAATTCTGCCGCTGCTCGGTCATCAACGGGCTTACGGACTTCGATCACCCTTGTCAGGCGTTGGCCGATCTGTACACGCTGCGCGAACTCGTCGGCTCGCTGGCCGGACAGACGCTGGCCTTTATCGGCGACGGCAACAATGTTGCCCGCAGCCTGGCGATGGGTTGCGGCAAGACAGGCATGCGTTTCGCGCTCGCGGCGCCGAAGGGCTACCAGTTCGAAGCCGATTTCCTCAAGTCGCTCAAGAAGGATGTTCCGGATCTCGACCTGCTGATCACTACCGATCCGCACGAGGCCGTTAAGAATGCCTCGGCCGTCTATACCGACGTCTGGACCAGCATGGGGCAAGAGGCCGAGTCCGAGGTGCGTCGCAAGGCGTTCGCCAAATACCAGGTGAATGCGGCGCTCATGGACCACGCCCCGGCCGACGCCTACTTCATGCATTGCTTGCCGGCGCGGCGCGGCGAGGAAGTGACCGACGAAGTAATCGACGGTCCGGCCAGCATCGTCGTCGCGCAGGCCGCCAATCGGCTGCACGCCCAAAAGGGAATCCTGGCCTGGCTATTGGGGGCGCAAGGACAGCCGCGCGAGTAAACCGGCACGGTTTGCCACGCGCGGGCCGCGATCGCACCGTATTTTCGGCCTCGCGCGCTCGATTCTTGCCGCGTTCCTGCGGTCCGACTATGCTGCCACTGGCCGCCCTTGCGCCATGCCTGGCAGGCATTCGCGCATGTCACCAGTCGGCCCCGCCTAGAGACACCCGCCAAACTCCGATCCGCCGAGGAGCTCGAACGACATGCCTTCCGATCCCGCTGTATCGCGCCGCAATTTTCTCGCCGCTACCGGCACTGCGACCGCCGCCGTAGCCTGGACGGCCCAAAGCTATGCCAAGATCATCGGCGCGAACGACCGGATCCGCACCGCGTTCATCGGCGTCGGCGGCATGGGGAGTGGGCATCTCGCCGCGATCAAGCAATTGAAAGAGCCCGACAATGTCGAGGCCGTGGCCGTGGCCGATTGCTGGCTGACGCGCGCCCAGAAGGGGGCAGAAACCGTCGGCGCTCCGCAGTCAATGCAGGATTATCGCAAGCTGCTGGACATCAAGGAAATCGACTACGTCACGATCGCCACGCCCGAACATTGGCATAGCCACATGACGATCGACGCGCTTGATGCCGGCAAGGCCGTCTATTGCGAAAAGCCGATGACGCATTCGATTCCCGAGGCGCAAGCCGTTCTCAAGAAGCAGAAAGAAACGGGCCTGGCCGTGCAGGTGGGCGTGCAGGCCATGGCCGACGACAGCTACTCGTCGGCTGCCAAGGCGATCGAAGAAGGGGTGCTGGGCCAAGTCGTGCAAGCGCAGATCGAATATGTCCGCCGCTACGACAAGCAGGGGCCGTGGCGCGACCCGGACATCAACGACAGTACACCGCAACCGGGCGATCTGGATTGGAACGCCTGGCTGGGCAAGGCCGCCAAGACCCCCTGGAACCCGCACCATTATTTCGAGTGGCGCTGCTACTCGGCGTACTCCGGCGGCATCTGCACCGACCTGTTTATTCATCGCATCACGCGGATCATGAAAGCCTGCAAGCTCACCTACCCGCGCCGCGTCGTGGGCATGGGAGGCATCTGGCAATGGCCCGATGGCCGCGACCTGCCGGACAATTTCGAGATGATCTGCGAATATCCGCGCGGCATGACCGTGTACGTGCTGGGCACGATGAGCAATCGGGTGCCGGTCGACCATCTGATTCGCGGCTATCGAGCCACGATGTTCTTCACGCCCACCGGTTGGGTCGTGAAAGACAAAGATGGCAAGGTGCTGGCCACACATACCAAGACCGGTGGCGAGGACATCGTGCCGCACCACTCAAACCTGCACCGCCACCTGCGCACCGGCGAACCCTTGAACTGCCCGGTCGAACTGGGCATGGCCGGAGTTGTGGCCGTGAACATGGCCAACGAATCGTGGCGTACCAGCAAAGTGATGGGCTGGGACACCGTGAACGAAAAGATGGTTCCGGCCGACACGCTCGATTTGAGCCACTCCCCGGATTCGGCTGCCGCGGCGGCCGAGTAATCAGCGCGGGCTGCACGGTAGCGAGCGCCCCGCTAGACGGGCGTTAATTGTTCAACTGCCCGCAGACGGCGAAATAGATGACGCCGGCCAGGATGATCGCGCCGCCTAGGACCGCCCCGACGGCGATGACGAACCAGGTCGAGCCCATCCACTGCTCGAATTTGCCACTCTTATGCCTTTTGGGCGTGACCAAGGGCGCCCCTTCGTCGAGCGGCGTCAACTCGCCGCCGCCACTCTTGAATGTAGCGCCGGCCAACAGATCGTCGAGCGTATCACCTGCATTAGTCGACGGCGGAGCGGGCAGGACTTCGTCCAGAATCGACGACGTTCGCGCCACGACGGCGGCCGCGGCACCGCCGGGAGTTGCGCCGCCGGCGGTCACCGGACGTGTCCCAGGCGCACTCGAGGGCTTCTTCGCCGTGGCAGCAATCGGTTGATGCGCGGGTGTTCGTGTACCGGGGGACGATTGGGGGCGAGCCGGTGGGGCTGGCTTGCCGGGTGAAGAAATCCTCTTGGCCGGCGTACCAGGCTTCGCCAATTCCTCGGGAAGCGGCGCCAGCATCGGACTCGAATCAGAATTCGCGGCATCGCCGGCCGGCTGCGGGGTCGCGGCAGGCTCGGCGCCCTTTTCAGCGCTCCCTTTGTCGGCGGTCGGGGCAGCAGGTGCATTTCCGGCTGGAGTGGACGCTGCAGCACCGGGCTTTGTTGCAGATGGCGCGACGGGTGCCTTCGCGGGGCCCTTCTTCGCGTCGTCTTCCAGCGGCGCCAACGTCAAATCATCCTCGTCCATTACGACCGGCTGCGCCGATTGTGATACCGCGCGCCGCGCCATGTCTCCCAGGCGCGCCCATGACCCGCTCGAACTCGGTGGCTTCAGCGGCGTATCCGTGGCCAAACCGCCATGCGCGGACAACCAACGCGTTAACGCCTCGACAACCTCGTCCGCCTTCTGATAGCGCTGGTCGCGACGCTTGGCCGTCATCTTGTAAAAGATGCTTACCAGATCTTCCGGTACGTCGGGGCGCTGCTTGCGAATACTCTCAGGCTGCTGCGTTTGATGCATCAGCAAGCGTTGCGTGCAGGTTCCATCCGGAAATGGTGGATGGCCGGTCAGTGCGAAATAGAGCGTACAACCCAGGCTGTAAATATCCGCGCGCCCATCAACCGTGTGGCTATCGAGCGCCTGCTCGGGGGCCAGGTAGTCGACCGTGCCCAGCACTTTTTCATCGTGCGCGATCGTTAGCGATGCCTGGTCGTCGTTCGAGAACTGCGCCAGTCCCATATCCAGGATCTTGACCGTTCCCTTCAAATCGATCAGCAGATTGGCCGGCTTCACGTCGCGATGAATCAATCCGACCTGATGAGCATGCGCCAAGCCTGACGCCGCTTGCCGCATGTATTCGGCGGCCAAGGTCGGCGATAGCGGACCATCGGCGCCGACCAGAATTTGCAGATCGCGCCCCTCGACGTACTCCATGACGAGGTAATGCGTCCCCTCGTGCTGATCGACGTCGTAGGCGCGGACGATGTTCGGATCATCAAGCGCCGCGGCGGCGCGCGCCTCGCGATGAAATCGCGCCAGGTAGGAAGAGTCCTTCACGCGGCTGGTCGGCAGCACCTTGATGGCGCGGCGAGCCCGCATCACGACATGTTCGGCCAAATAAACGCTGCTCATGCCGCCTGTGCCCAGGTGGCCGAGCAACTTGTAATTGCCGAGGAAGAATCCCTTGTGTCGCCCTTCGAGCAGCTTCTCGCTCTGCCAAGCCGTGAGCAGACCGCTTTCGACCAAGTGCGCGCAGAGTGATTGCGCATCGACAGCGGGACGATCCGCCGCTCGGCGCTCGAACTCTGCCAGTGCGGCCTCGAACTGGTTCTGCTCGATCAAGCCACTACGGCGCACGAGATCTACAAACGTGTCGGTACTCATGCTGAGTCAGTTTGCTCACGTAACTGGACTCAACGGACGGCGCCCCAGGCTGCCGTCCGATTGACCCACGCCAACTCTCCAGGGGCTACAAATGCCCCGACCGAGCGCAATCGTCACATTGCCGGAATGTTAACGGATCGCGCCAAATCGAAATAGTCTTCGATCGCTAAAAACCGTCGATGGTGATCTGCTCAGAAGAGAAGCGAACGTCCTTAATTCTAAGCAATCTTCATACCAGCACCAAGAAAAAACCGGCCGGGCGTCCGCCGCGACCATGCCAATCGCAGGCTGTTTCGCGCGCTAACGAGCTTCCACGTTCCGAACCGCACGGTGCCTCCTACCGTTCTCGCCGCACGATCGTTCCACGCGATGCATTCGTAACCACGGGCCCTTGGTCCCAAGGACGGCCCCTCAAAATGCGGGTGCTGTGATACTTAGCGGCTGTAACAGCCCGGGACCAGAACCTCACGCAAAGTCGACTCTCCGCGTAGGTGATGTCGTACGGCCTCGCGTCTGAGGCAAAATCGACCACCGATTTTCTAGGCTTCGACTGTTCACGCCAATCGTTAGCGCTATTATCATCGGGGGTGAGTTGCGGGGGAGCGATGCGAACGGGCGCCATCGCGGACACCCTGTTACGCCTTTCTTTTTGGCAATCCTGCCTGTGTCGACCGCACCCAAACTCCGCGATGATCTGGCCGCATTACGGATCGATCGTTCAATTCGGCCACAATCGTCGGGCATTGTACCGTGGCTCGTTCTGGCGCTCGTCGTTTCGCTGCTGGGGGCCGGCGCTGCCTTTTATTTTTTTACGAGCGAGCGCTTTGCCGGCACCGTCGCGGTAAAGATCGACACCGTGCGGCTGGTCTCGCCCGGACAACTAAGCACGGTGCTCACGGCGACCGGCTATCTCGAATCGCGCCAGCAAGCCGCCGTGGGCGCGAAGTCGGCCGGCCGCGTGGCGCGCGTGCTTGTCGAAGAGGGGGATAAGGTTCGTGCCGGTGATCTGCTGGCCGAGCTTGAACACTCGGACCTCGACGCAATCCTGGCATCGAAGCAGGCCCAAGTGAAATATGCCGAGGCGGTTGCCGTCGAAGCGAAGCGAACGGCATCGCAAGAAGAACGCGACTTCGCGCGCGAGCAGTCGCTATTCAACAAAAAGGCCGGTACCCAAGCCGCGCTGGAAACGGCCGAAACGGACTTTCACACGGCGTCGGCAAGGGCCGATGCTCTCGCTGCCAACGTCGCGGTTGCCCAGGCGCAGGTGCGCGAGGCGGAAGAGGCCATCGCCAATTTGAAAGTTTATGCGCCCTTCGGCGGCACGGTCGTAACAAAGGATGCCGAGATTGGCGAAACGATCATGCCGGGCGGCATGGGGCTCGCCTCGGGGCGCGGCTCGGTGGCGACGCTCGCGAATCTCGAGCAGTTGGAAGTCGACACCGATGTGAAAGAGGATTACCTCGGCCAGTTGGAAAAAGGGCAACCGGCCGAAGTGACGGTCGAGGCCGTGCCGGATCGCCGTTATCAGGGTCGCTTGCGCGAGATCGTTCCGATGGGCGATCGCACGCGTGGCATCGTCAAGGTCAAGGTAACGATCATCGATCCGGACGAGCATCTGTTCCCCGACCTCAGCGCCACGGTACACTTTCAGCCAGCCCGCTCGGAACGCGCGGTCGACGCCGATCAAAAGCGGATGTATCTGCCGCGATCGGCGATCGTCACGAAAGATGGCCGCGATTTCGTATGGCGGCTCGAAAAGGATCACGTCGTGCAGGCCCACGTCACGACCAGCGGCGAGCCAAAGGATGATCTGATCCGCGTCGATGGCAGCGTCAAAGGCGGCGATCGAATCGTGGTCGATCCGCCGGCCGAATTAATTAACGGGGCGCGGGTGCGGATACTCGAGTAGCATGTTCTAGCGGCAGGCGCGGCCCGTCCCTCGCGGGGAGACGACGAACGGGCCATCGGAGTCGGCGCACACCAGATCACTCCCGTCCCCTCCTGGGAAGCGGAGGGCATTTGCTTGGGAGAAATTGTATGACGTCAGGTTCCGCACGCGCCGTGGTCGAGCTGCGCGGCATTTCCAAAGAATACATGCGCGACAAGATCCACGTTCCTGTCTTGTCGAACACGAACCTTGATATTCCTCAAGGGGACTTCGTGGCCGTGATGGGGCCGTCCGGGTCGGGCAAGTCGACGCTTTTGAATCTGTGCGCGGGACTCGATCGCCCAACCACCGGTACGATCACCGTGGCCGGCACCGAGATCAGCCAGCTCTCCGAAAGCAAGCTCACCCGCTGGCGATCGCAGCACCTGGGATTCATCTTTCAGCTTTACAACTTAATGCCGGTGCTGACGGCGTTCGAGAACGTCGAGCTGCCGCTACTGCTCACGTCGCTATCGCGGCGCCAACGGGCCGAGCACGTGCAAACGGCGCTGCGCATCGTGGGGCTCTCGGAACGCATGGACCACTACCCGCGACAACTTTCCGGCGGCCAGGAGCAGCGTGTAGCGATCGCCCGGGCGCTGGTGAACGATCCGGTACTGTTGTTGGCGGACGAACCGACGGGCAATCTCGATGCGTCGGCAGCGCAAGAAATCCTCGACCTGCTACAGCAGTTGAACGAGGAATTCACCAAGACCATCGTGATGGTCACGCACGATCCGCGAGCAGCCCGGCGCGCGCGGCGCATGCTGCATCTGGAAAAAGGGACGTTCGTCGAAACGGAACTCGATGCATTGGAGGCCGCCGGATGAAATTCCTGCCCTATATCCTGCGCAACGTGATGCGCAACAAGCTGCGCAGTATTTTCACCGGCTTGTCGATCGCCGTGAGCCTGTTTCTGGTCACCGTGCTCTACGCGTACGTGAACATGCAGGACGAGATGGCCGTCGAATCGCTCAAGTACGCACGCGTCGTAGTGACAGCCAAGCAGGGGCTGACCTTTCCCGTGCCGATCGCCCACGTCGACAAGGTGCGCGGTATGGAGGGGGTGAAAACCGTGGTGCCGCTGGCCTGGTTCGGCGGTAAATACAAAGACGACAAGATCCCCTTTGCCCAGTTCGCTACCGATCCACTACACGCCTTCGAAGTCTTTTCCGAGTTCACGGTCCCGCCCGACCAATTGTCTACCTGGCAGAAAGACCGCTCAGGTTGCGTCGTCGGCGAGAAAATTGCGAGCAAGCGCGGCTGGAAGGTCGGCGACAAGATCGTGATTAAAGGGGACATCTATCCCGTGAATCTCGAGCTGACGATCGACGGCATCTACACCGGACCATCGACCTCGGACCGGGAGATGCTTTATTACCACTACACCTACTTAGACGAACTGCTGAAGCAAGCACGCTCGCAGATGGCGGGCAACGCCGGCACGATGTTCATCAAGGCGCAAACGCCGGAATTGATGCCCGAGCTGATGCGCAAAATCGACGAGCGCTTCGCCAATTCCGAAAGCCCGGTGCGAGCCATGACCGAACAGGCATTCCGGCAGATGTTCACCGAGATGCTGGGAAATATCCGGCTGTTCATTCGCAATATCGCGATCATCGTTGTGGCGGCGCTAGTCTGCGTGACGGGTAATGCCATGGCCATGTCGCTGCGCGAACGAACACGCGAGGTAGCGGTGCTCAAGGCCATCGGCTTCTCGCGATTTATTGTGCTGACGTTGGTACTGTTCGAGGCCGTGGTAATCGCGGTCACGGGCGGATTGCTCGGCGTGTTGATCGCGAAGTTCTTTTTTCGATTCGCCGATATGTCCGGTATCGGTATTCCCGGCTTTTCGATGTTCTATGTCCCCGTTTCGACCATGATTTTCAGCATGTTGTTGGCAGCCTCGATCGGCCTGGCCAGCGGCATCATCCCCGCCTGGCGCGCCGCGCAGATTTCGGTCGTCGACGGGCTGCGACGTGTGGTTTGAAGAATGAATGATCCGCAGACTACGCAGATAGACGCCAAAAACCTACGTAATCTGTGAAATTTGCGGACAAACGCCTTTTTTCCCTGAGCAGAACGAGTCAACCCGTGGTTCCTATCAAATACAACATTCGTAGCCTGCGTGCCCGCTGGGTCAGCTCGCTGATGACCGTTCTGGGCACGGCCTTGGTCGTGTGGGCTGTCGTGTTGACCTTCGGCCTGGCCGACGGTCTGGACCACACGCTGGCCGTCTCGGGCGAGCCGCTGGACCTGATCGTGATGCGCAAGGGGGCCACGGCCGAAACCAATAGCATCATCAACGAATCCACGGCCCGCGAAATGGCGGCGCTCGATGGCATCGCCTCGGACGCCAATGGCGACAAGATTTGCTCGCCCGAGTTGGTCGTGGTCGTCAACACGCCGCGCCGCGCGGGCAATACAAGCGCGAACATGATTATCCGCGGCGTCACTCCGCTGGCCAGGGAAGTGCGTTCGAACTTCAAGCTGGTCGCCGGCCGGGAAAACAAGCCTGGCGTGCGCGAGGCGATCTCCAGCCGGCAAATGGCGAATCGGTTTTCCGGCGCAGGACTAGACGAGGAACTCGACATCTTCGGCAACAAGTTCATGATCGTCGGCCTATTCGAAGCCGGACACAGCGCCACCGAATCCGAAGTGTGGACTGACTTGGAAGTCCTCGGTCAGACCACCAAGCGCGAATCGATCCGCTCATCAATGCAGCTGCGCGCCAATAGCGCTGATGACGCGCTGCGGTTGGCCGATCGCATCAGCAGCGACGAGCAATTCGGCCTGGCCGCGCTCAGCGAGCCGGCCTATTTCGCCGAGCAAGCCAAATCGAGCATGGGCATCAAGGCGATCGGTGTCTTCATCGCCGTCATCCTCTCGATTGGTGCCGTCTTCGCCGTGGCCAACACCATGTATGCGGCCGTCGCTTCGCGGGCCCGTGAAATTGGCACCTTGCGAGCGCTCGGCTTCAATCGCCGCACAGTCCTCGTGTCGTTCATGGTCGAATCTTTGACGCTGTGCCTGGCCGGTGGTTTGCTGGGCTGCCTGGCGGCGATCCCGCTCAACGGCATGTCGACCGGCACCGCCAATTGGGTGACCTTCAGCGAATTGGCCTTCGACTTCCGCTTCGGCCCCTCGGTGCAGATCTTGGCTGTGATCATCGTGGCCACCGTCGGCATGCTGGGAGGCCTGTTCCCGGCACTCCGCGCCACGCGAATGAAAATCGTCGACGCGCTGCGCGAGATCTAAAGCCGTCGCAGTTCTGCTGTCACCTCCTTCGAACTGCCCGACGGGCGCTCCGCCGCGACTTCGAGCGATGCGAGACGACTATCGGCGCTAAAGAACCAATGAACGCAAATTTACGAATGCGATCGCTGTACGCGGCCTGGCTTGCGATTGTCCTTGGTTCGTCGCCATTCGCAGCGGCCGAGACTGTCCGCATTGTCTGCTTGGGTGATTCTGTAACCAAGGCAGTGCGACCAGGCGTCAACGAAGACCAGACGTTTTGTGTGCGTCTGGAGAAAATGCTTCGGGCAAGGAAGATTGACGTCGAGATCATCAACGCTGGTGTCGGTGGAAACACAACGGCAGACGCCCTGCGCCGCTTTGACAACGACGTGCTCGCGAAGAAGCCGCATCACGTCGTGATGATGTTCGGCCTGAACGACTCGTGGATCGACGAAGGTCGCACAACGTCGCGCCTAAGCGTCGAGGAATACCGGCAGAACCTTCAAAGAATGTGCGTTATGCTGACGGCATGCGGTATCAGCGTCACGATCATGACACCGAATCCCGCGATCGCGCCTATGTACCCGCCGGAACGGAATCGCGCTTTGAAGCCGTATGTGGACGTCGTGCGTTCGCTGGTGGGCGAAGGGGGAGCAAGTTCGGATTTGATCGACGTCTATCAACGATTCGCTGAACTCGCAATCGAAGGCGCTGACCTAAACGACTATTTTACCGACGGAATGCATCCCAACCCTGCCGGGCAACAAATCATCGCCGACATGCTCGTCGAACCCCTCGTCGAGATACTGAAGTAGCTCGCACGAATCGTTGTACGAAGATCTATTTCGCGGGGGCATCGGCCTTAAACTTCGTCCCTTTTGGACGCCGGACAAAACGCGACTGGGCTGGGGAACCGCACAGGTCGCGACTTTTTGGCGCCGCCGATCTATATTTTCAATGGGCGGTCGCGAGGTAATACGATGGTGATGCTCCACTTACTGAGTTGCTTGCTCGCAGCACCACAGGGGCAAACGTTCGCCGTCGATGGCATCAACATCCGCTACTACGTCGAAGGGCACGGCGAGCCGGTAGTCTTGATCCATGGATTACATTCCAGCGCCAAGCTCAACTGGATGGGCCCCGGCATCTTCGCCGACCTGGCCCGAGATCATCAGGTAATCGCTCTCGATCTGCCAGGCCACGGGCAGTCGGACAAACCTGCGGATGAAAAAGCATACGGCGTCCAAGTCGTGAAGGACGTCGTGGCGCTACTCGACCATTTGAAGATCAGGCAGGCACACATCGTCGGCTATTCGCTGGGTGGCATGATCGCCGTGAAGATGATGGCGATGTACCCCGATCGCGTTATCTCGGCCACGGTCGGTGGCATGGGCTGGCTACGCGAAGGAAGCCGGCTGCAGCAAACCTGGGAGCGCATGCCGGGCCGAGGAACCAGCCGAACCCCGCCCGAATTCATTCATTCCATGGGCAAGCTGGCGGTTACCGAAGCCGAACTCAAAGCGATCAAGATTCCTACCGAGGTCATCGTCGGCCAGCGCGATCCTGTCCTGCGATTGTACGTCACGCCGCTGCGCGCGGCGCGCCCCGATTGGCCGGTGGTCGAAATCGAAAACGCCGGACACATCAGTTGCGTGATGAAGCCCGAGTTTCGCGAAGCCGTCGGCAAATGGGTGCGCAAGCAGACAAAAGAATAGCGATCGCGCCCATTCGGGAACCGACGTGACTTGGCGGAGAATGTTTCGGCGAGGTCACGGGTGGCCGTTATTTTTCAACCGCAGCTTTGCCCGCCGGCGCGTCCTTAAGCTTCGCCCCTTTTTGCAGGCAGTACAACCGCGCCGCGGTGCGCAGCAGCACTTTGTCCCCCGTGATCGCCGGCGTGGCCATGCACATGTCATCTTCGGCCAGGTCGTTGGTGCGGAGGATTTCGAACTCGCGACCAGCTTTGATCACAAACGTCTTACCATCTTCGTTCGCGCAAAAGATTTCGTCGTTGTAGGCCCACGGGGACGAGGTAAAGGCCTTTCCCTCGGGCAGGCGCTGCTTGTCGTAGATCATCTCGCCGGTGTGCGAGTCGTAGCACGAAAAGAAGCCCCGATCGAGCAGCACGTACAGCAATCCTTTGTAGATAATCGAGGTCGGGTTGTAGGGAGCGGCATCCTTCTGGCACCAGACGATGAAGTCATTGCTGGTTTGATCGTCGGCCAGGCTGATATCGCCCGCCGCGCCGGGCTTCAGCGCCATTAGCGGCTTCTTCTTGTCCATCACATAGCCCGAGCTGACGTACAGCAGGCCATCTTGCGCGTAGGGGACGGCGATCGTAATGCTCGACATACCGCCGAACTCGTACAGCAAATTGCCGTTGAGATCGTACGAGCGGACTTTGCCGGTGCCCGGCGTGATGATCTCGGTGCGCAGTTCGTTTTCCCAGATGAACGGCGTGGCCCAATTGCTTTTCTCGTCCCGTTCGACGCGCCAGATTTGTTCGCCGGTGGCGGCGTCGAGGCAGACCAGGAAGGATTCGTCTTCGTTATCGTTGATGACGTACAAACGATCTTTGTAGAGCACCGGCGAGGCCGCGGTCCCCCAGCCCAATCGTGTTTTGTGCGGCGTCCACTTCTGGCTCCAGATCTCTTTGCCTTCCAGGTCGTAGCAGTACAAGCCGACGTTGCCGAAGTAGACGTAAACGCGGCGACCGTCGGTGACGGGCGTTTCGGACGCGTAGCTATTCTTCAGATGAATCGAGCTTTGCGGTGGCGCCTCGTGGGCCGTGCGGTCCCACAGCACCGAGCCCGACTTCAGGTCCAGGCAGTACACCTTCCACTGATGCGGCGATTCGGAAGGCTTGGGACGATCGCCACCGAAATAAAGTCCTTTCTTCGGCGCCTCGGAATCTCCCAGATTGACGACCGTGCTGAGAAAGACCTTATTCCCCCACACCACCGGAGACGACCAGCCGCGGCCGGGCAAGTCGGTCTTCCACAGCACGTTGTCGGTCGTGCTCCAGGTGTCGGGCAGCTTGGCCGTGTCCCCTTCGGGGACGCCCAACGATTTGCTCCCGCGCAACTGCGGCCAGTTAGACCCTTCGTCCGCGAGCGCCGGCGCCGCAAGTCCCAGACACACGACCAATAAGAAGAAAGCACGCTTCATGGAAGTGGTTCCTTGTCGAAGCGGAATGTGACGTACGGAAATGCCCGAGAGCCCGCGTTCTGTGAATCCATCGAATGACGACGTACAGGCTCGCTGGTAGTCTACGCCGCGGTAGAGCGCGGGACAACAATCGGCCGTAACGCCAAATGCGACGGGATTTAGAGCACGCGGCCGAACTGGGCCGCCGGAACTTATTCACTGTAGCTGGCCTCGGCGAGGCCGGTCTTGTCCGACGTTAGTTCGGGCTCGAAGAGCACGGTTACAGAGTATTTACAGAATAAAGCACTAGAGCCATGCCGTCGGTCACTCGCCGTTGCGATGGCGGACGATGTCCCCTTCGACCATGTAGATCACGTCCTCGGCGACGTTCGTGGCCATGTCGGCCAGACGTTCCAAGTGACGCGACACCGAGAGCAGCCGCATGTACAGCTCGAGCTTATCGGGCGATTGCCGCATCTGGTCTTGAATGCGATCGCGAATGACGCGCTGCATGGCATCGACTTCGTCGTCGTCGTCACGAATCTGCCGGGCGATCAAGGTATCCCGATTCACCAGCGCGTCCAGGCTGCGGCGCACCATCGACTGCGCCTTGGCCGCCATCCCACGGAACTCGGCCGGCAATTCGACACGCTCGTGCGAGGCCAGATACGCCACGCGCTTCGCAATGTTGCGGGCCAGGTCACCCATGCGTTCCAGGTCGTTGTTGATCTTCAGCACAGCCACGACGAAGCGCAGGTCCGCGGCCACTGGCTGATACAGGGCCAGCACCTTCAGGCATTCTTCCTCGACGTCGACCTCCATCCGGTCGATCTCGGAATCGCGCTCGATGATGCCACGGGCCAGGTCGCCGTTGCGATTCACCAGCGCCGAGATGGCCTTGGCGATGGCGTCTTCGACCAGCGTCCCTACGAGCAAGATCTTTTGCTTGAGGGCCTCGATTTGATGCTGTAGATGCTTCGACATTGCGCGAGACCGAGGAGCTTATCCAAAGCGGCCAGTGATATAGTCCTCAGTCTCTTTTAATTGCGGCTTGGTGTAAAGGTCGCTGGTCAAGCCGTACTCGAGAACACGTCCCATGTACATGAACGCGGTGTAGTCGCTGCTGCGCGAAGCCTGCTGCATGTTGTGCGTGACGATCAGTACCGAATAGGTGCCGCGCAGTTCCTGGATCAGGTCCTCGATCTTGCCGGTGGCGATCGGATCCAACGCAGAACACGGCTCGTCCATCAACAGCACTTCGGGCTCGGCCGCGATGGCCCGCGCAATGCACAGACGCTGCTGCTGACCACCGGACAGGCTCAGCCCGCTCTCATGCAGCCGATCTTTCACTTCGTCCCACAGGGCGGCGCCGCGCAAGCTGCGCTCGCAAACTTCGTCCAGCACGCGCCGGTCGCGCTCGCCGTCGATTCGTAGCGAATAGACGACGTTTTCGTAAATGCTCATCGGGAACGGATTGGACTTTTGAAAGACCATGCCCATCCGCTTGCGTAACTCGATGACGTCCACACCGGGGCCGTAGGTCGAATCGCCGTTCAGCCGCATCTGCCCCTCGATGCGCACGCTTTCGATCAGGTCATTCAACCGGTTCACCGAACGCAGCAGCGTCGACTTGCCGCAGCCCGAGGGGCCGATCAAGGCCGTGACTTTGCCGCGCGGGATGGTCATCGATATATTGAACAGCGCCTGCTTGGGGCCGTACCACAGGCAGAAATCGTCGACCTGTAGCACCGGGTCCTGCGACGCGACTGACGGATGAATGACCGAGTCGACGCGTTCGCCGCGGGCGATAGCCGCCAAACGGCCGGCGTTCAACGGGGCGCGCTCCACAGTCGCGTTGGCCGCCGACGAGGGCGCTGCCGTGCGATCCTGCGAGACCGGCGGCGCCGCGACGCGGGCGGGATCCAAGGGTTCGGACAGTGTCACGAGATAAGCTCCGTCACGAGATAAACTCCGGCTCAAGCCTGATTGGCTCCGAATCGTTTGCGTAAGCGATTTCGCAGGCGAACGGCCGTGATGTTCAATACCGCGATAATGGCAATCAGCAACAGGGCCGTGGTGAAGACCATCGGACGCGCCGCTTCGCTATTCTGACTATGGAAACCGAGATCATACAGGTGGAAACCCAAGTGCATGAAACTGCGTGGGGGATGCACGAACGGAAAAATGCCGTCGATCGGTAATTCCGGGGCTGACTTCATCGCGCCGACCAACATCAGTGGCGCCACTTCGCCGGCTCCCCGAGCAATCGCCAGTATCATGCCGGTCATTACACCGGGCAAGGCGCGCGGCAGCACGATTCGCCAGATGGTCTGCCATTTGCTAGCGCCGCACGCGTACGAACCTTCACGCATCGAGCCCGGCACCGCCGCCAACGCTTCTTCGGTCGTCACAATGACGACCGGCAAAGTCAGCAGGGCCAGCGTCAACGAGGCCCACAGAATTCCGCCCGTGCCAAAGGTAGGCGTGTTTTCCGCCAGTTGCGTGGTGAAGAAAAGCTGATCGACTTGCACGCCCACGGCGTAGCAGAAAAACCCAAGGCCGAAGACGCCGAACACGATGCTCGGTACACCGGCCAGGTTGTTGATCGCAATTCTCAGAATGCTGACCAGCGGCCCCTTGCGGGCATACTCGCGCATGTAGAGCGCAGCCAACACGCCAAACGGAACGACCGCGATCGACATGATCAGCGTCATCGCCACGGTGCCCCAGATCGCGGGGAAGACGCCCCCTTCGCTATTGGCCTCGCGCGGTTCGTCGGAGAGAAATTCCCACCAGCGAGCAAGATAGACGCCCAGTTTGCCGAACCAACCCATGCGGTTGGGGGCGTAAGCTCGCACGATTTGTTCGAGTGGTATTAGCTTCTCTTGCCCGTCGACCGTCGTCAGTCGCATCTGATAGCGCGCGTTCTCGGCGTCCAGCGCCGCGATCTCGGCGGTGATGCGGGCGTTCTCGGCCTCTTCGCGGTCGGCCAGGTGCGTTTGTTCTTCGAGCGCGGCTGCATGCTGCGGCGAATCTGCGCCATGCTCCAACTTCGCAGCCAGCACCGCCAATCGCGCGGCATTCTTGCGCCGGTTGACGGCACCAAGCTCGTGCTTGGCCAGCCGCACGCGGGAGCGCCAACGCTCGCGCACGGCCGGATGCAGTGCATGAAAACTATCCCAAACCTCGGCCGAGCCCGACGCCACGGCCTGGCCGTCGACGAGCAAGGCCTGCGGCACGCCAAAGAATCGGCCCCAGGAAAGGCGTTCGAGCGTGACAGCCCACTTCGGCGCGGACTCGTCGACGATCAATGCTTCGTCGATCCATTGAAAATGCTTGGCGGTCAGATCGTAGTTGCCGGTCCGCACCAGCCGGCGAGCGGCATTGCCGTGATTCGCTTCGATCGCGGCGCGAATGCGCGCGGCATCCTCGGCCGGGCGTTCGGCGAGCAGTTGCTCGCCAGGGCGGTACGTCTCGCGCCGGGTTTCTTCGCCCAGCAACTTTTGTCCGACGGCGGTGTGCAATTCAACCAGCGGCTGCGGCCAGAAGGTCGACAGTCCGCGCACCAAGACCAGCACCAACAGACCGACAATCATGGCCAGTGCCACGGCCAGTGCTCCGCCGGTGAGCCAAATCATCGGCTCGCCGTTGGCCAGTACGGTGCTGCCCGATCGGCCACGACGAGGCCGTGCGAGCGACGCGTGCCCAGGACTGGCCGGGCGCTGTGCTTCGGGCGTTGCCAGGTTAGAGCTCATAGGCCCTCCGGCGAAAGCGCAGGCGGACGGCTTCGGCGATCGTGTTGACGATAAACGTAATCACGAACAAGGCCAACGCCGCCACGAACAGTGTGCGATAGTGGGCGCTGCCTTGCACGGCCTCGGGCAGCTCGGTGGCGATGCTGGCCGAGAGAGTTTGAAACCCGTTGAAAATGTTCCAATCAAGGATCGGTGTATTGCCGGCGGCCATCAACACGATCATGGTTTCGCCCACGGCGCGGCCCAGGCCGATCATAACCGCGGAGAACAGCCCGCTCATGGCGGTGGGAATGATCACACGGATCGCGGTTTGCCACGGCGTGGCGCCGGCGCCCAACGAAGCCGATCGCAAATGGCCGGGGACCGTCGACAGCGCGTCATCGGCAATTGTGTAGATCAAAGGAATGATGGCAAAGCCCATCACAAAGCCGACGACCAGTGCGTTGCGCTGCACGTACGTGCTAAGGACCAGTCCGCGCGGATCGATCAGCAACGAGTCGAGCAGCAGCCCCACGGCCGCGGCGCCGGCCACGGTGACCAACACCGCGGCGAAGAATTTGCCAAGCTCCAGCACGGCGCGCGACGCACGGCTGGCCCCGCGCAGCCGTTTTCGCAATAGTGGATTGACCCGCCGCGAAATGACCAGCGCGGTCACCATGGCCGACAGCGGCAATAACAACACGATCCATCCGCCGACGCCACTACCGGTCTGACCGTCGAGCCAAGAACGCAGATCGCCGTCGAAGAGGATTCGCTCGACAAGCGGGCCTACAACGGCGGAAGCGACCACGCCGACCGGAAGCGTCGCGCAGATGAAGGCGAATCGCCAGCGTGCGAGTAGCAATCCGACTCGCGCCGGCAAAAGTTGCCACAGATGCGCCGCCAACAGATAGGTAAAGGGGACAACCGCCACGCCGGCTAGCACCGCCGGAAAGACCTTCTCGACATAAGGGGCCACGACCAGCGCCGCCACGAAACCCAACACCACGCTGGGCAGGCTGGCCATCATTTCGATCGCCGGCTTGATGCGAGATTTGACGCGTGGGTGCAGAAACTCACTGCTGTAAATCGCGGACAACAGCGCGAGCGGAACCGCGAAGAGCAGCGAATAAACCGTGGCCTTGATCGTGCCGAACACGAGCGGCCCCATGCCCAGCTTGGGCTCGAAATCATCGCCACCTCCGGTCGATTGCCAGACATGGCGGGGTGCGTCATAGCCTTCGTACCACACGGCACCGAACAAGGTGCGCAGCGACACCTCGGGAAATCCGGTCGAGAGCGGCCACTGCCACGCGGCATTGCCTTCAAGTCCAATCAGGGCGTCCCCCTTGGGAGAGAACGTGACCAGCCGCAGTGGCACATCGTCGCTTGTCGCCGCCTCGATCAGGCAGCGGTCGCTCGTCGACTGGAAGACTCGGAAACTGCCATCCTGATAACCGGCGGCGATTAACCGCGTTCGTAACGAAGTGGCCAGCGAAGTGACGGCTGTCTTCTTTCCGGTCGACATTTCATGCGCAGCGATCAAGATGGCACCGTCGACCGTACGCGCTTCGGCGGAACGCGCGGGAAACCACGCACAGATATAGCCCAGCGAATCGCCGACCACTAGCGTTGTTTTTCCCGGCAGGAAGGAGAGCGAGGTGATCGACTGATCCGGCTCGACGAGCAGGTCAACCTGTTCGGCCAGCCGCGGCTGGTTGAGATCGCGAATGTCGTAACGCAGCAGAACCCCGTCACCCCAGATCAGGTACAGGTTATCTGCCTGGCCGGAAACCAGCAGATGCTTCGGCGGTCCGTGATCGGCGGGGGCCGTGTACGGCACGTTCACGTTGAAGTTCTGCGAATCGATCGTCTCGCGCAATAACGTCTGCCGGCGACGCGTGCCGTGCAATGTGAGTTGCCCGTCGGCGGCAAAAACGCCCGACACTCGTCCCGTCGGCCGCGAGGAGGAATCGACGCATACCACAGCGGCCGTGCCAGCCGGGACGATTGGGTCCGCCACGGTCGCGCGCATCGTTTGCAATCGCAGCTGTCCTTGTTTGGTCCGCGAAAGCAGCCCATGGTCATGCACCGTCGTCTTACCAGCGGGCAACTCGGCAATATCGGCCGGCAAATCGGCGACCGCGGGAAACGTTGTCAGAAAGCCCAGCTTGACGGTGCGGACCGAGCCGTCGGCGAAGCCGCACACCGCCTCGCGCCCGCCGATGCCGAACGTCCAGGCGGTGGGAGGTTGCTCGGGAAAGAGGGGTTTCTCGTCAATGACTTCGCCGGTATCCAAGCGAAACGTGCTGACGACTCCTTCGGCGGACATGGCCCACCCCAGGACGCGATATTCATCGACCTCGACATGAATGGCCGCAGCCACCGCCGGCGCAAGGTCGACCTTTTTCGGCTCTCCGACGCTGGCCGGCAGGAACAGCGGAACGACGACCCACACCAGGAAAAGACAAACCGTCGAGACGGCCACTACGGTGCCGATACCGCCGACCGCGATCAGACCGCGCGCAATGCGATCGACGATTTGCACACTACGCCGCGTGCGACGGTTTCTTCGTCGGCCAGTAAATGATTTCGTTTCAGTCATTTGTCGGCGCCGGCCGCGGTCATTCTTCTTTGATTCCCACGCTGGCCAGTGCCTTCGCGGCAATGTCCGCCGAGACCGGATAGTAACCATCCTTCACAACGTCGCTCTGCCCGGCGGCACTGTAGATGTAGCGAATCACTTCCCGGCGCAGCGGATCCAATTGGCTGCCGGGCTGATAGTTCACCGCGACCCACAGGAAGCGCGCCAGCGGATATTCCCCCGTCAAAGCGTATTGCGGGCGCGGCGGGACGGCTGGCGAATGATCGTCGACTGCCAGCGGCACGGCACGCACGCCGGCAGTGGCGAAACCGATCCCGCTGTAGCCAATCGCATACGCATCGCCCGCCACGGACTGCACGACCGACGAACTGCCGGGAAGCTCGATGACCGATTCGCGGTAGTCGCCCCCGAACAGGGCGTTTTCCTTGAAGTAGGCGTACGTCCCTGACGCGGCATTGCGCCCATAAAGGCTGATCGCGCGATTTTTCCATTCGCCAGTAAGCCCCAGATCTCCCCAGACCCGGATCGGACGACGATAGCCCCCTTTGCGATGCTGCGAATACATCGCGTCGATCTGCGCAAGCGTCAATCGTTCAATGGGGTTGTCGCGATGCACATAAACGGCCAGCATGTCGATGGCCGTGGGCAGGAGGATTGGCTTGTAACCATATTTCGCGTCGAAGGCTTCAACCTCGCTCGATTTCATGTCACGGCTCATCGGACCGAACGTGGCCGTGCCTGCGATCAAAGCCGGCGGAGCGGTCGACGAGCCTTTGCCCTCGATCTCAGCGCGAACGTTGGGATAGTACTGCTTGAAGCCCTCGGACCAGAGGGTCATCAGGTTGTTCATCGTGTCCGAGCCAACGCTCTTGACCGATCCCGAAACGCTCGACACCCGCTGGTAAACGGGCAATTGCGGATCGACCAAACCCGGCTTGTCGTCGGTTTTGGTCGCCGAAACTTCGACGGCGCGCGCCGCGGAACTGACAAGGAGCAGCGAGACGATCGCCAGCGCCGATAGGGGGAGCGGCAGGTTTAGCATTGCGGGCATGGGGTCGGTCTCGGGCCTGACGACCGGGCGCAGATAGGGCGCGATTGCAGGGCGGGCGCACAGCATCTTAGGGGGCAATTGTTAGGATTTGGTTAGCGAATGGGAAAATCGCCCGGGCTTTTCGCCAGGTAATCAGCCCGGCCAAGGGGCGCACACCCACCAGTCGGCAAGTAGGTTACGACGTCGTGGTGGCCGCCTCGCGTGGGATGCGCGCCAACGGCAAATGAATGCGAAACACGCTCCCCACCCCGGGAGTGCTGTCCACGGTGATCCGCCCCTGATGTGCCTGCACAATATGCTTGACGATCGCCAAGCCAAGGCCGGTACCGCCGAGCTTCCGGCTGCGTGCCTTGTCGACGCGGTAGAACCGCTCGAAGAGCCGCGGCAGGTGCTCGTCGTCGATTCCGCAACCACGGTCGCTGACCGCGATCGTCACCTCGGCATCCCGTTGCACTGCCGTGATCAAAACTTCCGAGCCAGGCTCGCTGTACTTGAGCGCGTTGTCCAGCAGGTTCGTGACCGCCTGCTCCAGCAGTGGGGCGTTGATCTGGGCCAGCAGCGTGTCGTCACATTCGACGCGTACCTGGATTTCGCGCTGCGCCGCCTTGCTCTGGCAGTCGTGCAACACGGCTTGCAGCATGTCCTTGATGGCGACTTCCTCGACCTTCAGGTCCGCGGAACGTTCGCTTTGCTCGATCTTCGACAGCGCCAGTAGATCCTCGATGATCGCGTTCAAGCGATCAGCTTGCGTGGCGACGATGCGCAAGAAACGCTCCGCATCGTGGGGATCGGAAAGCGCCCCGTCGAGCAGCGTCTCGACAAACCCTTTGATCGACGTGATTGGCGTCTTCAGTTCGTGCGAGACGTTGGCGACGAAATCGCGGCGAATGGTTTCCAGGCGGCGGAAATGCGTCACGTCGCTCATCACGATCACCGCGCCGATTTCATCACGATTGTGCGGATCGCGCAGCGAAGTCCCCCGGATCTGCAGCACCCGGTCAGGGTCGCCGTGCAACACGACGTCGTCCTCGACCGACTTGTTGCTGGCCAAAACCCGGTCGGCGAACCGGCGCAGGTCGGGATTGCGCACCACTTCGTGCAGATTTCGCCCGAGCGGATTAGTCAGGGTATTGCCCACCAACTCGGCAGCCGCTTCGTTGAGCGTGATCACGCGCTGCTGGGCGTCGATGGCGAGCACCCCTTCGACCATGCTGGAAAGCACGGCCTGCTGTTCGCTGGTTTGCCGCACGATCGTCTGCAGCCGCTCTTGCAGTTGCGAGGCCATCTGATTCAAGGCGCCGGCCAGCCCGGTCATTTCTTCGGAATCGCCGGCCGCGAGCTTGTAGGCCAGGTCACCGCGCGCGAATCGCTCGGCCACTTCGCGGATTTCCTCGAAGGGCCGGCTCACCTGCCTCGCGACGAACAAGCAGAAGCTTGCCGCGCAGATCGTGATTAGCAGGCCGGCGCCGACCAAAGTGATCTGCAGCCGGCGCGTGGCCTGTTGCACCACGGCTTGCGGAACCCAGCCGATAATCGTTCCCAGTTCGCGACCGTCGCGAACGACCGGAAGACGAACGACCAGATCCTTTTCGCCCGTCCGCGGCGCGACCGCGGCAGGCACGATCTGCGGCGCGGCATTGGTCGATTCTTCGCCGCCGGATTGAACCACGGTCGCGCCCGCGGGGGACACGATCGCCAGGTTGGCATGCGTTTGCGAAGCGACTGCGTCGCACAGCGGTCGCAGCCGGTCAGCATCCTGGCTGCTAATTTCCGAGCCCGCCTGCCGCTCGACCAATTGAGTAGCTAGTTGCAAGCGGCTATCGAGTTGCGACTCGTAAGATTTTTCGAGCAGGTACGCCGCGTACCAGCCGACCGAGACCAGCGACGTCACCGCTACCAGCACGTACGACGGATAGAGTTGCCACAGCAGCCGCTTGCGGGCCATCCTCTACCCCTTGAAGCGATATCCGATGCCGCGCACGGTCTCGATGTAATCGCCGAATTCGCCCATTTTCTTGCGCAGGCCTGCGACCTGCACATCCACCGAGCGCTCGGTGACCGGATAGTCCTCTCCCTTGACCGCATCCACGATCTGGCTGCGCGTGAAGGCCCAACCCGGCTTGCGCGCCAGGAAATGCAGCAGACGAAATTCGGTGAAGGTCAAATCGATCGGCTTGCCAGCCAGCAAGACTTCGTGCCAACCCGGATGAATGACCAGTTCGTGGACCGTGACCGCGGCTTCGTCGTCCGAAGATTCTTTTGTGCGGCGACGCAATAGCGCCTTGACCCGCGCCACCAGCACGCGCGGACTGAAGGGCTTGGTGACGTAATCCTCGGCGCCTAGCTCCAGGCCCGTCACGACATCGGTCTCTTCGCTTTTGGCCGTGAGCATCAACACGGGAATGTGTTGCGTGCGCGGATCCGCCTTCAAGCGGCGACAGACTTCCAGGCCGTCGACCGTTGGCAGCAACAAGTCGAGCAGAATCAAGTCAGGCATATCGCGGCGCGCGGCGGCTAGCGCCTCTTCGCCCGAAGAGACGCAGACAACGCGGAAGCCTTCCTTGTTCAGGTTGTAGCTGACAAGTTCGAGAAGGTCCTGCTCGTCGTCGACAACAAGCACTCGTTCACGTGACATCGTGATACTCATGGATTGGCGTCCTGTGGTCCAGGGCATCATGCGTAGCATGGGAATGTTAGGATTCGGTTAGGGTGGTGTTTGATTCGCGTGTTTGCTAGCTGCATGACGAGCTGCCACGGTCGGACTGGCGGTCATTGTAGTCCAGTTGCTAGCGAGCGTTCAATCGTCCCTGCGGGGGTCGAGCAACGAAGCGAGGAAAAAAAGATACCCCTGCAGGAAAGGCCTGCAGGGGTATCTACCGAATTCACAAAGTTTTCGCTGACCTTACACCGACGCACGCGAGCGACGGCGGCGAGCGATCAAGGCCACGCCCAGGCCGATAGCGCCCAAGGCCAGGGTGCTCGGCTCCGGCACGGCGTGCGGAGCGAAGTCGATGCCGCGGAACGCTTCGTTCGTGCCGAGCGCGACGATCAAGTTCGCCGTGCCGTTGATCGTGGCGTTGTAGCCCGAGGTGTCGACCAAGCTGACGATGCCTTGGCTGGTCCCGCCTTGGCGGGTCGCGTACAACTGCACGCCATTGGCGGTGACCGAGCCGGTGAGGCCGCGGTAAGCGTCGGTCGCGCTGCCGATCACGCCACTTGCCACCCACGTACCCGAGACCAGCGAGAACTTCTCGATGCCCACGCCATCGTCAGCCACGTAAGCGGTATCGGGGCCCGAGCTGCTGGGGTTGAGCTGAGCCAGGAACATGCCGTAAGGGCTGGCCGACGCGGCTTCGAGCGAGAACGACGTGCCACTCGTGGTGGGCAGGCCCGTACCGACGGCATTGACTCCCTTGTTCGAGCCCGAGCCAGACGTCGCATAGAGCTGCGCGGTCGGACCGTAGATCTCGACAACGCGGGTGTTCGTGACCACGGTGCTCAACGAAGTTCCAGCGCCGCTGGACCCGAACGTCGTATAAGTGACGCCGCCCGGAGTGCCGGCACCTGCGACCCAGATGTCCTTGCCATTGGTGGTGATCGCGCTGCGAATGTTGTTGCCGCTGTAAGCGGTCAACGAGGTCGTGGTATCGACGTTACCGCTGGCGTCGATGCGGCCCACAACACGTACCGTGGCCGAGCCGCCGGTGGTGCTGGTGCTGGCGACGCTGGCCGTGCCGACGTTCGCATCGTAGCCGGTCAGCGTGAGGTATTGTCCGTCGGTGGAGAGGTTCAGATATCCATCCGAGGTGGCGCTGCCGCTGTCGGTCAAGCGGAGGTCCGAGCCGTTGACGGCAGTCGGCATGGCAATGCTCTGCACGAGCGTGCCGGAGGGAGTGTATTCATCGACAAAGACGGCGGCGGCGGCACTCGTCAGAGTACCCGACCCATTCCCGATGCGCTCGACGACCAAGTCGCCGGCGGAAAAGGGCGCGGCTTGCGCGACCAAAGGCAGAAGACCGAAAATCGCACTCCCGGCAAGCTTCGTGAACTGAAAACGCATTGGCAAACTCCTCAAGGTAAGAGAATTCAAAAGCGGCAAAATAGCGCTACGAACAGGCAAAAAAAGAACGATGAAAGCGCAAACGCAGGGCGCAAAGCACAAATAAAACGGTGCGGCCCGGCTGCGCAATCAATAGCGACGCAAAAGAAGGCTCAGACGAATTAGAGTTCGTTGGCTAGCGTCACCAGTACCGAAAGAGATTTCGAGGCGGCCGTCTCACGCTGCGTCGCGAGAAAGACTCGCAACGCGAACGACGGCTCACACGACATGGCGGAAAGATAGCGGGCGATTATTCAGCCTGCATGAGCGTCAAGTGAGAAACAGATGAATATTCCTGGCGCGGATTCAAGGCCCCTCATTCATCGATCGAGAGCAACGCCCAGCGGTTATCTCGTGCGAATCTAATGATCCGCTAACACGTTTCTAGCGCAAGGCCGGTAGAGTGCGGCCTCGTTCATCGGGGGGAGGTCCTTCGCGCTGAAGGGCTATCTAGTTCGCACTCTCGTTCGCTTGGCGTGCCTAAACCATTGGCTCGCCAGCGGTTTGCTTCGGAACACACGTGGGGTCATTGGAAAGGCTTTGAAATGCAAAGAAGCGCAATCGGTCTGGTTCTTGGTTTCGGTCTATTGTTGTCGGCCGCGCGGGTCGCGATTGCCGATGACACCGACGCGTTGATTCTGAATCAGGGAAACGCCGTCAGCGGCGGCAAGTACCTGCAACCAGGCAAAACCGACGCGGTATTCGGACGCGTTGAGGGAAATGGTCAGAACTGGATGCAATTGCTCGTCACCAAGACGGATCCCGGAAAAAATACAATCGATCTGCAGGGCTACCAAGTCGATTGGTCATACAACAAGGACGCCGCAGACTACGGCAGCGGTACGATCACCTTCAGCAATGACCCGGCTTGGGGCAGTGTTCCGCTGGGAACCGCGATCACAATCAACGAGGCTCAATCAGCCTGGTATCTGATCAACACCCCCGACTCGACCACGAATCCCAACGGCGACCTGCCTGGACAAGGGGGCATGCAGCGCGACGGCGATATCGACGGGCTGGGAGTGCAGCACGGAACGCCCTACAGCGGTGATCCCAGCGTGGAGAAGCTGCTCAATTTCGCCTCCAACACGGCCTGGAATCCGTACGCGCCGGCCACCGGCAACATGCAACCCGGCCCGAATTGGAACATCAACGTCTGGGCCGGCCAGCAAAGCAACGGCGCCTTCCAATACTTCAGCTACAGCGGAAGCGTGACCTCCGGCGGCGTGACGTCGGCCGTGGGAACCGAAGCCGGTGGGCTGTTCACGGTCAATAATGACAATTGGCAATACACCATCAAAGACAGCCTGGGCAACGTGATCGCCGGACCGGTGGGCGAAGCCGTGGCAGGCTGGACCGCCGGCGGCGTTAGCTCGCAAGAGATGGTCAAGCTCGAGGCGTTTCCGACCGGCACCGGAGCGACGCTGTCCGATTATCAGAACGTTTCGATCGCTAACTACGCAGACGGTTCGAGCAGCAGCTACGGAGGACCAACCGTCTGGACCGCTCCCAGCGGCACGGCGGTGCAGGACCTCGGCCCGCTACGCGATTGGTTCAACGACATCAAGGCGGGAGACGTCAACCTGGATGGCATCGTCAACGGCCAGGACCTGGCCACGATTTCGTCCAACTGGTTGAGGACCGGAGGAAGCCTGATGAGCGGCGACGCCAATGGCGATGGCATCGTCAACGGGCAGGATCTGGCGCTACTCTCGTCGAATTGGTTGAAAACCGGCGGAGCTCCGGGCAGCGGCGCCGGCGCTTCGGTCGCTTCGGTACCCGAACCGGCATCCTGCCTGCTGTGTGCGATCGGCATGGTGCTGGGTCTGTGGGGCGTACGTCGTCGGGCCGCGTAATTTACCACGCCCGCACAGTCAGTGGTCGGTCTCTTCGCGGCACGTATTTATTTTCGTGCAGGGAGAGTGCCGCTCATCATGCGCTCACAATACCCCGCTATCGTGTCGCGTTATCGAAACGTTGAACATCGAGTGCCAGCCAATGCGGCTGGTGAAAGCTCGGCACAGAACGCTGGGCACAGTGGCCGGATGGCCGCGGGCTTTTTTTGAATAGGTTCGCGCCGCATGGGCGGGATGCCGAGCTTTAGGAGATACAGGATGCCAGGTCATTGGAAATGGCCCGCCGCGAAGAACGGTCAGCGCACGGTCGCCGGTGAACTTGCGCATCGGCTCGCGGGCGATCATTCGCGCAGACCGGGGTTTACCCTGGTCGAACTATTGGTCGTGATCGCGATCATCGGCATTCTGATCGCGATGGTGCTGCCGGCAGTGCAAATGGCGCGCGAAGCGGCCCGCCGCGCGCAATGCGTGAACAACCTAAAGCAGATTACGCTCGCCCTGCTCAGCCACCACGACGTCATGCAATCCTTTCCACCAGGATTGCCGCATTGCTCGCCCTATTCCGGATACACGCCCAAGGGCTACATGGGGCTGTGGATGACCGGCGGCACGCAAACCGGGACGTATTGCCAAGGACCGAACTGGCTGTCGAACATCATGCCGCAAATCGAACAGAGTACGATGAACGACAAGCTGATGGGATGCTTGGCCAATGAATGCAGCGCCCCGGACGATTGCGATCGCGACAAAACCGGTGAGCCATATCGCGATTTCGGCGATTTGATCTTCCCATTCATGCTCTGCCCCAGCGCCGAATTCATCCAGACCGAAGTCAATGCCTGGAACATTGAGGATCTCGACAAGGGGAACTACGCGGCGAATTTCGGCGCCGGCACTTACTTGGCCTACGATTCGAAGACCGGCCGCCCTGACCCGACGAAGGCCGGTGCGTTTGGCGTCATCATTCCCAGCGGCACGCCCAATTATCTCCAGCAGTCGTCGAATTCGCCGATCCTGAAGGGGACCTGGAAGGCCGGCTGGGGGCAAGGAACGCGCATCGCCGAGATTTCCGATGGCACAAGCAACACGTTGTTCATCAGCGAACTGCTCGGCTACGACGACCCAAGCGACGGTCGCGGCACTTGGGCCTGGGGCGCCATGGGAAGTTCGACCTTTACCGCGCTCTATCAGCCTAACTCCACCACCAACGATACCGTCCCCGCCTGTAGCAGCGCAATTCCGGCGGGCGATCCGCGGCACTGCAATCAAAACCAGAAGGACGGCAACGTCTGGGCCTCGGCTCGCAGTATGCACACCTCGGGCGTCAACGCCTCGATGGGGGACGGCTCGGTGAAGTTCTTCACCAACACGATTGACCTCGCCGTCTGGCAGGCCTTGGCCACTCGAGCCAACGGCGATATCGCCGTCGTGCCCTAGTTCGAGCAAGTTTGCTGCTCGGCGAATCACCCGCTGCGGCCAATCGCGGATTTGGCTGTTAAAGCACTCCGCGACTCGAGCCGCGCGAGCTACTTCGCTAACGGTTCACGTTGCGAAAACGCGCCAGGCCCCAAAAGGCAGCCCGGCGAACCAGCGGCCAACTGCCTGAGAATCGCCGTCGCTTGTCGCTCGTAACCGCGCGGATCGAGCGCGACCGCGTTCTGCAAATGCTCGATCGCCAGCGCAGGCCGACCGCCGCTGTGGTGATGGCGGCCCAGCTGAAAGTGAAAATGCGCCGCGGCCTCGGGCAGTTCGCCCAAGCCCAACTCGTACGTTTGCACGGCCACGGCCGGCTCCCCCTGCTCACGCGCATTAAAGGCAATGCCATCTAGCGCCTGCACCAGCCCGGCCGTTCGTTCCTGCGAAGCGGGGGCCGATCGCAGCAGGCTTGCGGCCGTTTCGTACGACGCGCTGCTCTCTTGCCACCGGTTCTGCTGCTGCAAAACGGCGGCCAACAATAACGCCGCATCGGCCCGCGCTGACGCCAGCGGTGCGACCAGCGCCCCGGCTTGATCTGTCCGATCGAGCATCGCCAAGGCGCGGGCGTAATCGATTGCGTGCTGCTCATCGAGTCGCGCGACATCAACGCCGGCCAAGCGTTGCTCGAGACCGGCAATCGTCTTCGCGAGCTTACGCTCGAGGGCAGCCGGCAGGGCTCCTCGCACCGGCTGATCGCTTCCAACGGCGCGCAATCGAGAAATGATGCGCAGCGCCGCGACCAGTTGCTGACGTTCAAGCGCCTCACTGGCCAGCGTCGTCTGCCGCCGGCAAAGGTCTTCGGCGTACACACCGGGCAACGCAATGGCGATTATTACCGCGAGCAACGCCCAGACGGCGAAGGAGCGCCTCGACAGTGGGCTATCGTCGCGTTCGCGCGTGCCCGTCAGTCCGGCTTCAATCGCCAGACACCACGGCAGTTCGAGCGCTATGCACAAGAACGATCGAAGGAACGCGCGGGGCCAGAATCCCGCGGCCAGCCCATCGAGCAAAGCCGCCAGTCCGGGCAAGATCATCGTGATCCCAGCAGCGATCGCCACACTTGCCAAGCAATACACGACTACCATACCGCCACGACGGCGCAAGTGCAGACGGTTGTAAAGTTGCCGCGCGAGTAAGGCACACAGCGGCAGCGCGAGCACTCCCTGCACGATCTCAACGCGCTGCCAACCGAACAGCGACGGCGGGCGGGCATCGCCAGCGCCGATCGCGACACTGGCAGCCGCGACCGTGGCCAGATAGGCCAGCGGCCGAGCGAGCGTATGCAATCTCGGGTTGTGTGCGTCGGTCGACATAGGCAGTTAACGTTCCGCCGTGGCCAGTGCCGGTTCTACCGCGGCCGGTGCGACTGTTTGACTGTGCGGGTCGGCGGGCCCTGACCGATCGGCTTTACCCCGAGGAAGCTCGACGTCGAGAGCCTGCGCCGTTTGCGGTGTGCGCAGTTTCCAGATCAATCCGTCGTAGGCGTAGTGCAGGCCGGCGGCCCACAGGTTGATGCCCAGCCAGAATTCATGAACGAACGTGTCGGCCCACCGCGCGAGCAAACCAAACAGCACGACATAACTGGCCAGGATCATCGCCCACGATCGCGCCATCGAACTGAACAGGCCGCGCGTGCCTTGCTCGCGACGGCGCTGGGCATAATGCGTCACCACGGCCATATACTCGATGGCATGAAACGCGGCCGCAGCCGCCGTTAGCGACAGAACCAAGGTCGTCCCGCCCAGCGACACCGCGGCCAACAACGACATGTATAATGTCGCCACGCTCACCAGGTAGGCGACCTTGCCCGGCCGGCGCTGCGGCGCATGGACGAGTTCGATCGTTAAGAGCAGTAGCGTCGGAATCGTGACGGCGACGTCGAGCGCCGTCAGGCCGAACTGCGCTGACGGCCAGCCCTCGCTCCAACCGGTCGACCAGCCAGCCAATCGCAGGCTCGTGTAGCAGACCAGCGTCCGCAGAGCCCAGGTTTCGAGCCGCGGATGCCCCCATTCGGTTTTGCGCGCGTACATGCGCAAGATGCCGGCGTGCTGCGCAGCAAAGTGC
The DNA here is from genome assembly GCA_036499395.1 of Pirellulales bacterium. Taxonomy (NCBI): domain Bacteria; kingdom Pseudomonadati; phylum Planctomycetota; class Planctomycetia; order Pirellulales; species Pirellulales bacterium. The sequence goes on along the minus strand of DASYDW010000062.1, from coordinate 77,338 downwards.
CACGAGTTCCACAAGTAGTCGACCAGGAACAGGCACAGAAACCCGCCGGTGGTCAGCCTTACCGTGCAAACGGCCACGGCCATAACGACGGCGATCGCCAGAAACAGCCCACGGCGTCCGGCGCGCCGGTCCGGATCGGTCGCCACCAAGAATAATGTGATCCAGCGGTGGGGCGTGGTCAGAAAATAGATCTGCCAGAACTCGATGTGGGGCGTCCGCTCCGTGCTGAGAAAGCCCGGCAACAGGGCGGCCAACCACCAGGCGTTGGCCAGGAACAAGAGATCGAACGCAGGCGAAACGATCCACGTCGAGCGCGGCGCGCGGGCCGCCTTGCTGTCGTGGATTTCCCGTCCTGGGTGCGAGATTGTCGTAGTTCCGGCCATCGCGCGCGTGGGGAGAAAACGCCCGAAAGAAGCACTGTAGCAAACAGCCGAAGCCCCGCAGCCCCGGCATAAGCCAAGCAGCCTAGCAGGGAATTGTGAGGAAACGATGAGCGGGTGCGCCCATCGTTCCCGGTAAATGCCTTAATCCTGCGGCGGCGGCGCGCAGCGACGGTCAGCAGGCGGCGAGCACCGGCGCGTGACGATATCCGCGACGAAGTGGGCGGCCGTAATCGTCAGCCAGATCCAAAGCAACAGGATAATGGCAAACACCGTGACGACAGACGAGACCGAAATCTCGGCAACGAACGGCTTCGAGTTATCAGCGAAAATCACGGCACCAACGAGTGGCCACGCACACGTCACGACCGCAGCACCGGCGATTACGACAAATAAGCGGCGCATCCCAAATCGAATCCATCGGCGACCAATGGAAGGCATCATGCGAGTAGTCATGGCGCTATTTTAACTCGATCACCGGTAACTTGGCAGCACAGCTGTTCTAACGCGTTCCGCTCCCAGGTATCAATTCCGGCAGCCTGTGCATGGTGCGGCGAGTAAAATGAAGACATGGTGACGACGCGCCCCGCCCACCGACGCTGGTATCAGTTCGGACTTGGGACGATGTTCATCGTTTTGACGACCGTCGCCATATTCTTTGGCTACCATATGAATTGGATTCGGCAGCGGCATGACGCGATTCAAAGCTGCGCGTATCACTTAGTGCCCGCTGAAGCTCCTGGAGTCCTATGGCTTTTCGGAGAGCAGGGATACAGCGACATCTGGATTGAAACCAAAAACAAAGATCCCTCTCCAACCGAAGAGCGGCGAGAATCAGAACGTGTCGCTCGCCTGTTTCCTGAGGCAAAGAATATTGTTGTGACGTATTGGGAATACGGCGTTCACCGATAGCTGGGCGCGATGATCAATATTTCCTTGACCCATTCAGCTCGGCCTGAGCACGGGCAAAATCAATTGCCTGCAGCACCCGCTACTTCCCGCCAAACTCCGCCGCGAAGGCTTTTGGATTCAGCTCTTCGCCGGTGGCGTGCTCTGTCAGCTCGTTCCAGCTCAGGCTGCGGCCGGGGGCGAAGACGCGCGTTCGCATGAATTCGCCCACCTGCTTGTTGTCCGTGTAGAAAGCCCGGGCCGGGTTGTCGGACTTCAGCACTTCGCGGGCGATCGTGCTGTGTACCTGGCAGGCGAACAACTGCCCCATCATGTAGTTGTGATAGTAGGCCGGAGCCGACACGACGTGGATCTTGCTGGCAAAGTCCGGCGCGTTGCGGCCGGCCGGGCGCTTCAGCAGTTGATACTTCTCGACCAGATCCCACCACAACTTGTTCAGATCCTGCTGCGGATCGGCGTACATCCCCTTCTCGAAGCGCAACATCACCTGGCACCAGCGCGAGAAGATCAGTAGCTGGTTGCGGCGCATCTTCATGCCGGTCTCGGTGTACTTGGCCGGGTCAGAAACGGCAACGCCCATCTTGGCCAGCCAATCACCGTTCTTCGAGAACCGCTCGAACATCATGGCCACCCCTTCGGTACACAGGATGTGCGCTTCGCTCCGCAGTACGTAGGGCATCGATTGCGGGATGTTCTTGCTGCTATAGACCGAATGTCCCAGCTCGTGCAGCATCGTCCCCATCCAGTACTCATTGGGAACGATGTTGGCCAGTACACGCACGTCCCCCTCGCGATCGATGTCGATGCAAAAGGCGTGTGGGCTTTTGCCGGGCTTCTCGTACAAGTCGCTGCGCTCGATCACGTCCTCGATCGGCAGGCCAATGCCCGCGTAGAAGTCGCGGCACAACTTCAAAATGTCGGCCGACGCGAACGGCGAATCGAGGCTGACCTTGAAGATGGCTGGGCTTTCCTGGAAGAACGGATCGTGATAGTGCCAGGGGCGCAGCTCGTCGACGTCGATGCCGTAGTTCAGCGATAAGGCCGTGTCGATCTCGCGCTTGGCCGCGGCAAACGGCTCGCGCGTGAGGTTGTCGAGATTGTCGAACAGCTTCAGGACTTCCTCCTGGCTCTGCTCGTTCAACGAGAGTTGCATGATGTGATAATCTTTGAAGCCGAGCTTTCGCGCGGCCTCATTCCGCAAGAGCACCAGCTGCTTGAGATCGCCTTCGACGGTGCTGCCAACCTGCTTGCTGGCCTCCCAGACGCGCCGCCGCTCGGCGGAATCTTTGGAATCTTTGAGGGTTTTGCGGACCTCGCTATCGACGAGCTGTCGATCACCCACCTCGGCGCGAAAGACGTTGAACGCCTTTTCAATTTCGTTGGCCGTGGCGGTGATCCGCTTGAGCAGCTCGGGATCGACCTGCTTTTCCAGATACGCCAGGTACAGGATGTCGATCTGTCGCTTTACGAGCGGATCGGCAATCTTCGTAGCCTTGGCGGCTTTCAACTCGGCAAAGCGATCGGCGTTCGCGAGCGCCGCATCGAGCTTGTTCTGCGCCTCGACCTTGGCGGCGAAATCCTCGTCCCGGCCCGTCGTATTGGCGGTCCACCACGCCCGGCCTACGGCGATCTCGATCGGCCGAATCTCACGCTCGTGGTAGGCGATAAAGCGGGCCGCCAGGTCATTGCCGGCTGTCGTCGGTTCCGCGGCGCGGGCCGAAGTGGTCGATGTCATAACCGTGGTTCCCGAGAGCTGAAGGAGAATCGCCGCGCCAAACAGCAGCGGTCGTAGATGTCGATGGATTTTCATGACGTTATTGTCGCTCGAAGGAGGAATTTGCCCGACGTTCCGCGCGTCGCAACCAAGCTTACCTTACGCGACAGCCGTTCGATTTCAACCCACGATCGCTAGCAGGCTGGGTGCATGTCGCCCTCTTCCGTAGCTGGCCTCTGCAAGGCCGGGGTCTTGAGCGCAGGCCGATCATGCATTCGCGGGCCGCCGGCGCCAAAGACCGGGCTCACAGAGCCCGGCTACAGAAACGAGATGCCGCAACCATGCACCTAGAGTGAACACCCTAATTTGATCGATGCTGGCACGGCGAATAACGGAACCGCAAGAGGCGTCGCTGTCGGAAATGTAACGGCACCCTGGCGGCCGCGCGATCCGTAGGAACTCTTAGTTAGCAGAGTGGTGTGCCAGAATCCACGCAACGCCGTCGACGCTGGGCACGCTGCTCATTTCGACACAGGGTGTGCGGCGCGGGAACGCCTTGAAAACGCGCTCTCCCGCGTAGTCGGTCGACGGCATAACTGAGGAGGGAGCAAGTCATGAGGAAGTCGATTACAGGAAGTTTCGCGGCGGCCCTGATTCTGTCGACACTCGCGCCGATGGCATCGTTTGCCCAGAACACGGGTGCGCCCGCCAGTGGCCCTCCGGCCGCGGCCACACAGCCCACCACGGTGCAGTCGGGGACCGGCAAGGTCACGAAGCAAGGCATGATGGGAAACCGTGCCATGATGCAACGCAACGGGCGCGGGAATCACCGTCATTTCCATCGTGGGAATTACGGGCGTCTTCAGACCAATAACAACAAGGTATGGCGCACCGGCACGATGACGAATCCCCCCATCGCGCCCAAGCACGCCGGGAAGAGCGGCAAGGGATCGTTCAAGGGAACCCCAACCAGCACGACGAAGACAGGCGCCGTGCAGAAATCATCGGGTCGGCATCATGGGACAACCACGGCACGGCATGTCGCAAAGCACTCGAGCGGTTCCAAGAGTAATGCCAAGGTGACTCACGTCAGCCACCGGCGCTAACGCTCCCACCTCTGTGCCGGTAGTGCCCTCGTGCGAGCCCACCAGGAGCTCGCCCGAGGGCCGTTTTGTTGTCACGACCCGGTATCAATATTCCGACGATTGCAGCTTCACGTCGGCGGCGGACCAGGCCTTCTCGAATTGCTGCTGAACGTCATCGGCCTGTGAGGATTTTTGCGCCCGCAGACTGGCCGCCAGGCCAAACAGCGAATGGCCGTTCGCGGGGTGCTCCTTTAGATCGGCGCGATAAACGGCCTCGGCCTCTTTCACGCGGCCGGCCTGCAACAGAACCGCACCCAGAGTTTGTCGCACGGGATAGAACCAGGGGGGCGGCTCGTCGTATTGCAGGGCGTCTTGCGCGTCGACGGCCTTGGTGAGTCGCGCGACGGCGTCGTCCGGCTTGCCTTGCGCGGCGGATAACTTGCCCGCCACGATATCCGTGGCGATCCCGACCAGGTTTACCATTGAGTGCCGGCCGGCCAGGCGATCGGACGGAATCGTCCCTTGCACTTCTTCGAGTTGCTGCAATTCTTTCTGGGCCGCATCGAGCTGCTTCTTTTCGATCAAAGCCAGACCGCGCGCGTAATGCCGCATGGCCCTGGCGTACAGAAAATCGGCCGCAGGCTCCGGCAGTTGCAACACATCGTCCCACATACCGAAGCGCACCAGCGTGAATAGTCGGGTGGGGATGAAGCCTTCGATCACCGGCATCTGGCGCACCAGATCGTCGGTCACTAGCACCGCCAGGTCGTCGGCCGCGGCCAATGCCTCGGCACGCCGGCCCGACACGCACAGCGACGACCACAGGAAATGGATGTTGTGCGGATAGTACATCATGGGGTAAACGCCCTCGGGCTTGCATTTGGCGATGTAAGCCCGATCGGCGGCGACGGCGCGGCGATTGTTTTCGGCCGCATCCGCGTAGCGTCCCAGCCGCAGGTAAATATGCGCCGGCATGTGGACCATGTGCCCCGCGGCGGGCATCAGGCCGGGCAAGCGTTCGGCGCTGGGCAAGCCGCGTTCGGGGTAAGGCGAGGCCTCGATGGCGTGAATGTAGAAGTGATTCGCGCCGGGATGATTGGGACTTTTTTCAAGCACGTGTTCCAGCGCAGCCACGATTTCTTCGGTGCCAGGTTGCGGCTTTGCGTCGTGCGTCCACAGTTCCCACGGGCGCAAATCCATCAGCGCCTCGGCGTAGAGAGTCGCGGCGTCCATATCGGCCGGATATTTCTTCGACAACTCACGCATGGCGTCGGCATAATCGCGATTCAGCTCCTCGCGATCGGCCGTCTCGGGCGTGGGAGAGTATCGTTTGGCAAGTGCGGCGATGTAATCCTGCTCGGCCGGCGTGGCCTGCTTCGCATAGCGCTGCGCTTTCTCTAGCGCGGCGAAGGCCTCTTTGTCCCGCTCTGGTTCGGCGGGCAAGTTGTAATTCGGGCCCAGGGCGTACGCGATGCCCCACTGGGCCATGGCACAGCGCGGGTCGACGTCCTCGATCGCGCGGAAAGCGCGGATCGCCTCGCTATGGTTAAAGGCGTAGATCAAACGCAGCCCCTGGTCGAAGAATCGCTGCGATTGCGGCGCCGCGGTCGTGATTTCGTGGTGATGGTCGCCGAGCCCTTCGATCACGACGAATTTCTGTTGATCGGCCGTGTGCTGTGCGACGGCCGTGCCGGCAAACAGCAGCAGGGCCAGCAAGCCCGTGGTAACAAATTGTTGATGGCGCATGAGAATTCCTCCCCCACATCACGAATCGCGCAAGCCGAAGGCGGAAAGAGCTGCCCCCCGGAAAAATACAATGTGTGATCCGAAAGGGTGCGTCAAGCGGGCGAGGGACGTTTACCTCGGGCAGGCCGAGCGCAAACCAGCCCAATAAGTCGCGCGAAAAAGAAAGCCATCAGGCCGCTCTCGCAAGCGGCCTGATGGCGGCGCGGGGGACATAAGCGGTATATCGAACGAGGAAGTCAACGATGCTGAGCCGAGGTGCCGTCTCGAAGTGCCTTCCTCAATGGTGCTTGATGGAAAGCCCTGTCCTCATCGATTGTCCGCAGTGTCCAGAGGGATCGAGGGTGAACGACTCCTCAAGACACTGCGGACTATAGCCCCACGAGGTGTGGATACTATCAGCGGCGTGTGAGATTTTCGTGAAGATCGCCAGGATCGAGCGCCTTCGAAACAGCGACTTTCGGCCTCCAGGCGCAAAAAAAAGCCGGACGGGAGACCCCGTCCGGCTTGAAGTTGCCGTTTGTTACCAACTGCCGAGAGCGGCAGCAGGCATGCTAATCAAGGAACCCCTAATCAAGAAAACCCGACAGTTCCTGGCTGCGGCTGGGTTGCTGCAGCTTGCGGACCGCCTTGGCCTCGATCTGGCGAATGCGTTCACGGGTCACTTTGAAGATGTGACCGACCTCTTCCAGAGTGTAGCTGTAGCCGTCCCCCAGGCCGTAGCGAAGCTTGATGATCTCACGTTCGCGATAGCTGAGGGTCTTCAAAACCTTGTTGATGCGGCCGCGCAACATCTCCTGGGCAGCACCAATCGCGGGGCTTTCGACGCCCGAGTCCGGCAGCAGATCGCCAAAGTGGCTGTCTTCGCTGTTGCCCACCGGACGATCGAGGCTGATCGGATAACGGCTCATCGCCATGACGCGACGTGCCTCATCCACAGCGGTACCGGCCGCCTTGGCGGTTTCCTCGATCGTCGGCTCACGGCCGAGCTCTTGCAGCAATTGCCGCGAGACATTCCGCACCTTGGACATGGTCTCGACCATGTGGACCGGGATGCGAATCGTACGGCTCTGATCAGCTACGGCACGCGTGATCGCCTGGCGAATCCACCACGTGGCGTACGTGCAGAACTTGAAACCGCGGCGATACTCGAACTTATCGACAGCACGCATCAGGCCGGCGTTCCCTTCCTGAATCAGGTCCAGGAAGCTGAGCCCGCGATTACGGTACTTCTTGGCGATTGAGACGACCAATCGCAGGTTGCCTTCGGACAAGCCGCGCTTGGCCCGCTGGTACTGCGTGTAGACCGCCTTCAAGTAAGTAACGCGGCGACGCAGGCTGGTCGGCGTTTCTTGCGTGGCCCGCAAGATCGAGCGGAAGTCGTCGACGATTTGCTGCCGCTCGGCCGGGGTGGCGCGAGACTTACGACTGGCCTCGATCTGCGCCTTGAGCTCATCGGCGCGACGGCTGAACTCTTCCAAGGTCTTGATGCTGGACTCGATGCGCTGCGTGCGCAAACCCAACTCTTCGACCAGGCGTACAGCCCGCAAACGACGACGGCCAAGCCGGCGCCACGCATCGCGTCGCTCGCTCATGCGAAGCGACTTCTTCGTGGCCAGGCGATAATCGCGCTTGTTGCGGCTGAGCAGAGTCTCGACCGTCTTCAAGTTGTGCGGAAAACGCCCGAGAATCTGTTCTTTTTCCAAACGGTCGGTGACCGACACCTGCACGGTGCGATCGAACGGCAGCTCGCCCAGGTAAACGCGCTTCAACACCTTTACGGCGTACTGAATGACGTAATCGCACTCGAGCAGCTTGCGGCGAAACCGAGCGCGTGTGATCTCGATTTCCTTCGCCAACGCGATTTCCTGTTGGCGCGTCAGCAGCGGGATCTCGCCCATCTGCGTCAGATACATCCGAACCGGGTCATCCGACCACGACTCGTGATCTTCGCCTACCGCCAGCAAAAGATCTTCGGCCTTTGGTTCGCCTTCATCATCCGTATCCAACTCGCACGCGACGTCATCGGTCACGTCGTCGTCGGTGTCCACGGTCTTATCGGCAAGCTCAACGGCGTCTTCCGTGTTGGGCGTGCGGTCATCCTCCAGGTCGTCCAACAGTGCGTCGTACAATGCCAATGCAACAACTCCTACAACGTGAGGTCGGGTGGTGGGTGCTCAGGACAAAGGACAATGCCTGGCCATTACCCTAGGGGCGCGGTTGGTGTCGCGGGGCGCAAATAAAGCGCGCGCCGGCTACGGAAGCTACGACGTCTATGATGCGGCACAACCCTCGATCGCCACAATTATCTCAAGCGGGACCAGAAAAAGCCACCAAATTCTAACACCATTTTGCATCGACACAGCGACGCGCGTGATGGTTGGAAAGAGATCGCGCTCGCAATGACAATAACGTCCATTTGCGAGCGAAAAGCGGCGCCAACGGCGACCGCAAATTACCCATATTAACATTCATCAGCGACACGGCCCCCCACGTAGCCATTCTCGCTATCGCGGGCGCTGGCACGTCGCGCGGCCTGACATGAGTTGGACACTTGGCCCTCGCCCTCCGCGCACTTGAAACGACGATGGGCGAGCCTACCCTCGTCGACCGCTAAATGACGGAAGCATGGTCCGATCGGGGGGATGACATAACGAAATCGGGCGGCTGCGCCACAGTAATGAGCTGTGGAGCGAGCCGCCCTTAATTCGTTTTGGCTGCAGTTGGATCGCAAGGCCCAAGACAGGCTAAGCCACCAACGCCCTGTTACAGTTGCGCTTTCAAGGCACTCAGTGCCGCTTCGTAGTTTGGCTCCTGGGCGACTTCCTTCACCGTCTCGGCATAGACGACCTTGCCGTCTTTATCGAGAACGAACGTGCCACGGGCCAGGATCTTCAACTCGTCAATCAGCATCCCCCAGTTCCGGCCGAAGCTGCGATCCTGGTAGTCGCTGACGCTCTTGATGCTCGTAATTCCTTCGGCGCCGCAGAAGCGATTCTGTGCAAACGGCAGATCGAGGCTCACCGTCAGGGCGTTGATCTTGTCGCCCAATCCGCCGAGGTCCTGATTGAACGTCCGGGTCTGCTTCTGGCAGACGGGCGTATCCAAAGAGGGGACGACGCTGATGATAGTCGGCTTTCCCTTCAAGTCCGCTAGCGTGACCTTTTGCAGCGCGCCATCGGCAAAACGGTGCATCGTGAACTCCGGTGCTGGCGCGCCGACTTTGACTTCGTCGCCCACCAGCGTCATCGGATTTCCCTTGAACGTTACAACTCCGGTTCGCGACATCGTTGAATCCTCCGAGGCAATTTTCATTTGTTTATGCCGCGAGAGGTTGACCACTCGCCGGGCAGGGACGGAAACCTGCCCCCGTAGTATCGTGTTTTTGCTAGCGGCTTCAAGGGCCCGCGCTGTGCGCCAAGCGTGGCCCGAACCGGAGCAGTTTCAGCGCTTTTTTGCCGGTATAGGTATATGATTGCCGGTCGAGTCGACAGTCTGATTTTTCGATCCTCGGTCGTACAAAGGAGTACCGGCCATGATCGGCGTAGCAGGTGGCCGAGTGCAGGGTGTCGAGCGCGGGCCGGGGGGTTGGCTGTTCATACGCATTGGGCCAGCGCCACCCGAGTCAAGGTGCGAAATGCCGCTCGGCGAACAAGTCTGGTCGCTGCTGGCGAAGCACTTCATGAATCGCGTTGTCCTCGAATGGCAGGACGTCGCACAACTCTCCATGGCCGAGGCCGAAGAGTTGTCGCAGTTGAAACGGCGCGTCGAAGACCATGACGGCATCTTGCGCCTGTGCGGCCTCTCGGACGCCTGCCTGACGACCATCGAGCAGTGCGGACTGGCGCCGAAACTCGCACATTACGGCAGCCGTGAAGAGGCGGTGATGGCGAATCGCCCGAACCAGCCGCGGTAACGAGCGGGAAGCGAATCGGATGACCAGTCGCGACAGCGTCACAGGTAGACGGTCCCCGGCTGTGCGTAATGCGACCTTGCAAAGTGGCTGTGCGCCACCCATTCTGAAGGTACGTCCGGAACCTGCGATTTCGCACCATTAAAATGCGCGAGTGAACAACGTCGCTGGATTAGGGGCACGATGAAGGGCGCCAGCGACGCGAATTCTCGCAAGCTCAGATATCGCTTGGCGCTGACAGCGGTAGCCATCGTCAGCGTCATGGCGTTCGTCGTCGGTCGCCCGGCTTATCTCTGGAGTTGGGCGTGGTTGCGCGACCGGCCTGTCGCCGAGCAACTAGACGACGGCGAGGCCGACGATGCCAGCAGGTTGAATCGCACGCCGGTCTCCAAGGTCTGGTCGATCCCTTCTGATCCGAGCGGCGCCGAATCACAGCTGCGCGAATTGCTTACGCGGGCGCGTCGCGATCATTTAGGTGTGGCGATCGCCGGAGCACGGCATTCGATGGGCGGCCATACGATCTGCCCCGACGGGATCGTGCTCGACATGCTCCCCTTTGATCGTATGCAACTCGATGCGGAGAGGCGAACCATTCGCGTGGGGGCCGGCGCGCGGTGGGCCGCGGTTGTTCCTTATCTTGACACACATGGCCTTTCTGTCGGAGTCATGCAATCGAACAACAATTTCACCGTCGGCGGTTCCGTGAGCGTGAATTGTCACGGCTGGCAGCACGATCAACCCCCCATCGCTTCGACGGTCGAAAGCTTTCGGCTGATGCGAGCCAATGGCGCTGTCGTCAATTGCAGCCGTACCGAGAACGCTGAGCTGTTTTCGCTAGTGCTCGGCGGATATGGCCTGTTCGGCGTGATTCTCGAAGTCGAACTCAGAGTTGTAGCGAATGAACGATATACGCCCGAGGTCGAGCGTTTTTCCGCGGAGCAATATCCGGAACGCTTCGCGAAACTGATGGGCGAGGCGAAGGATATCGGCATGGCATACGGTCGATTATGTGTAGTCCCAGGAAACGACACGTTGCTGCGCGAGGCCGTACTAGTGGTATTTCGTCGTGCGCCCTGCACACCGCAGGAAGTGCCGGTGCTTTCGCCGTTGGAGTTTGCCGGGTTGCGCCGGCAAATTCACCGTGCACAAATCGATAGCCCGGCCGGAAAACGCTTGCGCTGGCAGGTCGAAAGTTCGATCGGAGAATTTGTCAGAAATCAGTATGTGTCGCGCAATCAGTTGTTGAACGAAGATGCTGATGTCTACCGCGAACAAAATTCCGATCGCGTGGATATTTTGCAAGAGTATTTTGTCCCGGCCGAGGGATTCTCGCGATTTCTGGCCGACGCTCGCCGAATCATCACCAGGCACGAGGGAGATTTGCTCAACGTCACAGTCCGCACAATTCGCTGCGATCCGGACAGCTTTTTGCGATACGCCGACCAGGATATGTTTTCGCTCGTGATGCTTTTTAATCATGCGCGTACCGCAACAGCCGATGAGCAAGTTCAGGGAATGACGCGGGAAATGATCGACGCCGTACTGGCCAGTGGCGGCCGCTTCTATTTGCCGTACCGCCTGCATGCCACCGCGACGCAGCTACGCGCAGCCTATCCGCAGGTCGAAGCATTCTTCGAACTCAAGCGGAAATACGACCCCGAAGAGATATTTCAGAATCAGTTCTATACGACCTATGCGACGCCCTGACGCGATCCGCTTTGCAGGTTATGCTAGGCGCTTTGCCGAATCGCAAAACTTGCTGAGCCTGTAATGTTGATCTACTGCGTCCGCCATGGCGAAAGCTGCTACAACGCCGAGGGGCGGTTGCAGGGACAATCCGCGACGCCGCTCTCTCCGCTGGGCCTGCGTCAGGCGGGGGCAATGGCCACCGCGCTCGCGGCTCAGCCCATCACGGCCATCTACGCGAGCCCGCTGCCACGCGCCCGGCAAACTGCTGACGCTCTCGGGGCAGCGCTCGGCGTGACCGTGACGCTCGACGATCGCTTGATGGAAATCAACGTCGGCATTCTGCAAGAGTTGATGCACAACGAGATCGCCGATCGCTATCCCGTCGAGACGGCCGCCTGGCGCGCCTCGGATCCCGATTATCGCATTCCGCAGGGGGAAAGCCGTCGTGATTTAATGGTCCGCGCCCGTGCGTCCTTCGACGAGATTCGCGCCACCGGTCACGAGCAAGTGGCCGTCGTCTCGCACGGCGGGCTTCTGGCGGCGGCGTTCAAATCGTTGCTCGATGTGCCCGCCGGCCGGAACCCCTTCACACTCTTCAACGCCTCGATCAGCCGATTGGTTTGGAACCACGAGCCGAAGCTGCTGACGATCAACGAAGTGGATCACTTGCGGGCAGCCGGTTGCGAGTATATCGCCAACCGCGGCGATTTCTTTTAGCGCGCCGCGCGGTGCATCGGCTGAAATGCGATGCGGCACCGACACACTGTTAAACAGCGAGTGCATGCTTAAGGAATGAACACTAAAACTCCCGCTGGCGCTTCGGGATAGTGTTCTTACACCGTTAGCATATGGGCGAAAATCTGCGCAATCTGCGGATCACATCCTTACATTCAGGTCGCGGCGCCGTCACGTTCATGGACTTGGCAGCACCAGCAATCGTTTCGCTTCGCCGAGCAGGAACTTCATGTCCATGAATGGTTCCGGTCCCACATCCTGCCAGCGCACCAGCCCGGCGCCGTCGATGAAGTATGTGGCATGCAGCGGCGTCTGCTCGAAATCGTCGAAGGCCCGGTACTGACGGAATGTCTGTAGCGCCGGATCGACGAGGATGGGAAACGCCGGCGGCCCTTCATTCGCGGCGCGCTTGATGAGCGCCGTGTTCAACTGCTCGGCCGTCTCGCTGCTGATCGCTACGAGCGAGATGCCCGCCGCGGCAAACTCCGCCACCATCGGCTCGAGCGCCTTGAGTTGCTCGACGCAATGCAAACAACCGAAGCCCAGATAGAACACCACCACCACCGGCTTGCCGGCAAAGTCGCCCAGCGAAACAGCCTTGCCCTGGGCATCGGGCAGCGACCAGCTTTCAGCCGCGACCGGATGCCAATGCAATGGGCCCAACGTATCGAGCGGTGGTCGCGCGCCGAAATCCGCGGCCACCGTGGCCGGCACGCGCCAATCATCCCCCAGTCCTAGCTCGTGCGCCACAGGTTCCAGCCGTTTAAACGGCGGAACATCGAGATCGAATCGGGCGCTCAAAGCGCGCAGCTTCTCGAACTCGGCCTTCGCTTCGGCGTTCTTGCCGGCGCGCCGCAGAATTTCAACGTAGTTCGCCAGCGGCAACGCCTCGCCAGGACCTTTTTCGACAGCTTCCTTCGCCAACTGCTCGGCCCGGGCCGTATCCCCGGCAGCGATGGCGGCCTGTGATTGAAATTCCTTGCTCAGATCGTCGGCCTTTGCCAGCTCGGTCTTTGCCTCTTCGAATCTTCCTGCCGCTAAGTTCGCACGGCCGTTCAACTCAGCCAGTGCCTTTTCGATAACCTTCACATCTTTGTCACGACCGTCGGCGGCATCTTTCTTGGCCTTCGCGACTTGCTCGTCGGTCTTCTTGTCGTCGCGCGCTTTCTTCTCGGCGTCTTCGCCAGCCGTTTGCTGTTCAGCATTAACCTTGGCCAGCAGTTCCCCGAGCGCGGAGATAGGGACTTGCGCTGATGCCGTGTCCCCCTTGGCCAAATGTGCCGTGGCAATTGCCCGCAGGCGTTTCACCTGCTCAGTCTGAATCTCGGTCGGCTCCAGGTACGAGGTCTCGGCCAAAGCCAAAAGCTCGTCCCATAATTCGTATTGCGTGAGCACATCAATCAACCGCGCCCGGCCGAATTGCGAGCTGCTGGTTTTTGACAGCACGTTGTATTCCGGGTGGCGCGGGAGCTCGATCATGTTCTTCGCCAGTGATACGGCTTCGCGCACTCGGCCGACGTGCATCATGTCGCGAATCAGCCACTCGTTATTGTGAGCGTAGTTATGAATCTGATCCGGCAGGATGCGGTCGCGGATCATGTGCGCATGATCGACGCGGGCGGACGCCTCTTGCTGCCACGCGGCGTCACCATAACGATGCAGCGCAGAATAAATGTGACCTGGCATGTGCCACATGTGCGCGATCGTGGGGGCCGATTCGCCGCATCGCGCCGCAGATTCGATCGCCCGCACCGGCTTCTCTTTATCCCACAGGTGAATCCGGTAATGATGCGCCGGATGATACGGCTCGGCCGCGAATACCTGGTCCAGTAAAGCGTCGACCGCCTGATGGCTGCTGATTGGCAGCCCCTTGCTGCTGTTGAGCCAGATTTGCAGCGCCAGGAAGGCCTTGGCTTCGAGCTCGTTGGGATGATCCTGCACGATCTGCTCCAGCGAGCGCACTAGCTCGCGGCGCCGCGCCTTGTCGTCTTTGTCTCCCGCCTTGTAAAACGCCGCCAATCCGTCGATCCACAATTGCTCGCGCGGACTGGCCTGCGCTTTCTGCTCGACCGCTTTCTCGATGAGTTTCTTGGCGCGCTTCTCGTTATTCACGTTCGCCATCGCCAGGCCCCAATACGCCATGGCGCACTGCGGATCGAGAGCCACGATCTGGCGGAACGTCCGCTCCGCTTCGAAATACCAGAAGCCGTGCAACTGCCCGACCCCTTGGTCGAAGAGCGCCTGCACCCCAGCGACCGAACTGGTGATCGGCAAATGGACCTTGCCGGTGCCGGCCATCAGGTAGGCCCCCTGGCGCGGCCCTTCGTCGAAGACTTCGCCGTGGCTGGAATGGCCAGGGAGCAGTTCCTTGCTCTGCCCCTTCGCCGCCGCGCCGAAGAAAGCCCCCACGGACTTCGCGGCCTCGGTCACCGTTTTCTTGGTTTCTTCGACAGTCGGAGCAGCGGGCGTCGCCGTGTCGGCCGGTTTGCCGGCGTCGGCGGATTTCGCTGCCTCGGCAGTGTCGATGATTCCGGCCGAGGTTTCTTCGGCCCAGGCTACTGTCGCCAGACCAGCCAGAACGAGTCCCCCGATCAGGACCACGGCCGCAGCTCGTCGTCCGCCATGAAACCGAACCAGGCAGAATTCGACGAAACGGACCGGTACGGCCCGGAATGAGAATCGCATGAAAACCCTCCGCGAGGCAGGCAGTTTGGGGGCGAACCTGCATGATGCCCCGCTGGCCGAAGAGCGTCAAGCAAATGCATTGCGACACCAAATCGCGCCAGATTCCATCAAAAAACCCCTCTTCCCCGCGGAGGAGAGGGCAGGATGAGGGGGGCAAATCGTTCACAGCAATAAGACTGCGCGCGCCCAAGAATCGCCACACCCGAATTAACCTCCCCGGGCTCGCAGAGCCCGGCTACAGTTCGGCTCAATCGCAGAACTCTTGACACACGCCGCGCCCCCGAGTGCAATACTAGAAGTAGGTCGACGTCGGAACACTCGTCCTCAAGGCGGTCAGCAAGCGCCGCTCTCTTCGGTCTCCGAGTGACCTGCCCACGGTAAGCGCGGGCCAGCCGCCATCGGGCAATTGGTTTCAAATCGAGCGCTCGCACGCGCGTGGAGCAGAGCATGCAACGGCCCAGCCCGGTTCGTAATTCGGTGATTCCCCACCGACCTCGATCACGTCCAGCGCCGCGCCCGGCCTTCACCCTGATCGAAGTCCTGGTCGCCATGGCGGTCACGCTGATGCTGATGGCGATCGTCGTCACGATCTTTGGCGCGATTGGCGAGAACGTCTCGAAGAACAACTCTTCGATGGAAATGAACGACCAGCTCCGCTCGGTCAAGCAGCGCCTGCAACTCGACCTGGCAGGCGTCACCGTGCAAATGCTCCCCCCACGCCGCGACGAAAACGGCGAAGGCTACTTCGAAATCATCGAAGGCCCCGTAGGCCGGCTGCCGCCGAATACGAAGTTCGTTATCGACGAGACCTACGACACGACGCAAGCGGCAACAGCCTCCGTAAACGCGTCCAGTGAAGGCCCGGATACGACCGTCGGTGACACGGACGATATGCTGATGTTCACGACGCGCAGCAAAGGGGAAATGTTCCAGGGACGCGGCGCGCAGTGGAACGCTTTCACAAGTCAGTACGACATTAAATCCCTGCAATCGCAGGCCGCCGAAGTTGCTTGGTTCATGCGAGGAACGACCTTGTATCGACGGCAGTTGCTTGTCCGGCCCGATTTGCCCCCGACAACGACCGTTAACGGCCAGTATGTTGTGCCGCAACCGAATAACCTGGTCGCCGGGCAATTTTATCAGACCGGCATGGGGTCACCTTATGCCTACAATACGAACTTCTATGCTATCACCGATCTTTCTGCGCACGCTGCAGGTGCTGCAGGGGGCGCGATTGGCACCTTCGACCTCAGCCCGTCACCACCCAGTTTTTATGTCGTAGCCAATTCGCTCGAGGACCTGACGAAACGCGAGAATCGCTTTGCTCACTACCCGCTCGTAGCAGGAACTTCGCCGTACGGGTGGCCGCACCATGTTCGTGGTTGGGGACAGTTCTACAACACGATTCCGTTCGGTGGCGCTCCGAGCTATGGCATATTTCGCAAATTTCCTCCTGCAAATCCGACTTCACCGTTGGCTGGATCGGTTGTCACTTCGGGGCGCCTTGGATTGCCAACATTGCGCGAATGCTCGTCACTATATTTCCCCCTTCCAGGCACCTTTGAGTTGCTTAATACGGGCCAAATCGTTTTAGGAAACGCAAGCGGCCAGGGCATGAGTAGTACCTCGCTTGAGAATGAACCATTCGACGCGTGGACGAATTCTAATCCGACGTGGACAGTGAAGTTGGGCAGTACGGTTCAGGGCGGAACGGCCGATGCGCTTACGGGAAACCTGCTCAATATTTTTCCCGATAACCCTGCACCGAGCCCATTCGGTTCGCGGTACGGAGAGGATGTCATCCTGACTCACGTCTTGTCGTTCGACGTGCGCGTCTGGGACCCGCAGGCCGCGTTGATCAGCGTCACGGATTCCTCGGGAAATGTGTCGCTCTACTCCCCCGGCGATCCAGGATACTATGCACAGCTACGCGATTGGGTGAAGGGAACTGGCCCCGCCGGCACCAACTATGCGATCGCATCTCGTGGGGCCTATGTCGACCTGTACTACAGGGCGGGTTTCCCCTTCTTCCTCACAGTCATCGGTGACTCGCTAACTGCCGCGCAACAGACGGCACTGGATAGCGTTATAACGTCCACCTTCTCGGAAGCTGGCAATTCAAAGTCGGGCCTCCAATCACCCGATCCTTACACCGCATCGACCTACGACACTGGTTCCTGGCACTACGAGAACGACGGGATTGATCAAGACGGTGTGAATGGCGCGGATCAGGGGACCAATGGTCTGGACGACAATGGTGACGGTGTTGTCGACGACGTCGGCGAGCTTGAGGCGCCGCCGCCGTATTCCGCTCCCCTCCGTGGCATCCAGATCAAGATTCGCTGCTTTGACGCGGATAGCCAAGAGATTCGCGAGGTCACGGTCGTGCAGGAGTTCGTGCCCGAGTAATCGGTCTCGGCCCGCTGGCATGTCGTACCCGCATGTGATCCGTCTGCGTTGCCCCTGGGAATGTCGGCCGCTGGTCCGCTACACAATAGCGCCTGATGGTGCGATCGTCGCGCAGTCGGACGACTTGCCTGCGCCGGCTCGCGTCAACGTTCCGGCCGATTGGGAAGCCACGCTCGGCGCCGGTTTCCGTGGTCGCGTCCGCTACACGCGGCGGTTCAATCGCCCCACGAATCTCGACCCGCACGATCGCGTCTGGCTGGTGATCGAGGGAGCGGACGCGCTCGCGCGCTACCTGCTCGATGAAACATTGCTGGGCGAGTTGGACGGTTACGCCCTGCCGGCGGAGAGCGATATCACACCACTCTTGAAGCCCAGCAACGTGCTCACGGTCGAGGTCGAATTACCGGCCGGCATCGACGACGCACGCCAGGTGATTCGCCCTGGCCGTGAATCGTTGGCCGGCGGTCTGGTCGGCGCGGTCCGCCTCGAAATTCGCAAGCACGTGCATATCGCCGGGCTGTCGCTGCATTGGGAAACCGGCGGCAAGACGCCCAGATTGCACATCGCCGGCCGTGTGGATGGTGAGGCATCCGCGGCACGACTAGCCATCGCCGTTAACGCCTGCGAGCGCGAGCTTGCCTATCAAGATATTTCCGCTGGCGAGTCATTCGCGATCAACATCCCGATCAATGATTGGCCCGCCTGGCCTGACCCGATGGACGAGCCGGTGCTGACGCCAGTCGAAATCCGCCTGACCGACGGCCGCGCAACGCTGTGGCAAACAACCATCGAAACGGCCCCGCCGCAGCCAGACGACCAACCGACGCGCGCCGCAATGTTGCGCACCATCAGCAACGAAAAACCGCTCGCTTGGCTCGACTATGTCGATCAGGCCAGCCCGACCTTTCAGCAAGTGCTTTCGCGTCCGGGGACTGTCGTCGGACTGCGGGCCATCCTGCCTGACGCGCTCTATCAGGCGCTCGATCAAGCGAACGTAGGGATCGTGCAGCAAGTCCCGCGCGCCTGGTCCGATCGCGTCTGCCCGCGCCTCGCCCATCATCCTGCGATTCTGGCCTGGGAAATTACGCCAGGGAATTCGCCAGCCATTAAGAACGTACACTCGCCCGCAGAAGCCGCCGCGATCGAACAACCGACAGCGACGCGGACATTATTCGGTCGTCCCGTAATCCGCATCGCCGACAAGAAGTAGCGCTACGCCAGCAGCTCGCGATAGAGCGCTGCGTGCCGCTCGACCATTTTCTCGATGCTGAACTCGGCCAGCACGCGCTGCCGACCCGATTCGCCCAGACGTTGTGCCAAGTCGCGGTCGTTGAGCAGTTTGTTCGTATAGCGGGCGAAACCGGCCCGATCCCCGACCGGCACCAGGTAGCCCGTCTCGCCAGGTACGACCAGATCCCGATTGCCCGAGATATCGGTCGCCACCACCGGTACGCCATGGCTCATGGCTTCCATGATCACGTTGGGCAGCCCCTCATATTCGCTTGCGAGCCACAGCGCATCGAAATGATGCATGATCTGGGCCACGTCATTGCGCTCGCCCACAAAATGAACCTTGTCTTCGATGACCACCTGCCGGCGAAAACGAATCAGCCGCTCGCGATGCGGCCCGTCACCAATGATCAGCAAATGCACGTCAGGCCGGATCACCTTTAGCAGGTCGGCAGCCCAGATCAAATCCTTCACGCGCTTCTGCGGCCACAAGCGATTGACGGCGCCAATGATCCGCGCGTCGGCCGGCAACCCAAGTTCGCTTAACAGCGCCTCGCGCGGAATGGTACTTCCTGCGGCCGGTCCGATGCCGTTGGGGATCAGCGTGAACTTGCCGGCGTCAATGCCGTGATGCGTGTAGAACTCCTGCACGCCCGAGCTGTTGACGATGATCCGCGCCGTGCGTCGCGCCAGCCAGCGATCGATCGCCAGCTCGTGCCAGGTTTTCCACGGATCAACGCATCGTTCGCTCGCCACGATGCACGATACCCCGGCCGCCAGCGCCGCGGCACGGCCATAGCTGTTCGCCGCGAAAATCCACGTCTGCACCAACCGCGGTCGTAGTGACGCGATGTGCTGTTTCAACCGCCAGAAGGCAATCGGATCGAACTTGTGCGACTTGCCGATCACGTGCAACGGAATGCCAGCCTCGGCCAGCGGCGCCGACAGCGGGCCGCCTCGCGTTAGCGCGCAGACGTGTACTTCGAATTCATCGCGCGGCAAACCGGCGGCCAGCAGCGTCAACTGCTTCTCGGCCCCCGAACGATCGAGCGTGGGAATGATCTGCAGAATGCGCTGCTTCACGGGCGATCACCGGCGCAAATCTTCTCGGCGCAAGTCATCGCGGCACAAATCAATTCGGCGCTGTTGCGCGGCCGGTCGTCGCTCGTCTCGCCGGCAAAGTTCATGAGCCCAGGCCCTGGATGACTTGCTCGGCCTGCGCCGCGGCGTCGTCAGGTGTCATGTCGGCCGGATCGAGCGCCGCCACGTGGGGCAGGTTGCGATACAGGTCCGCATAGTCCAGCCCGTAACCGACAACAAACTCGTTGGGAATCTCGAACGCGACATGGTCAGGCTGCATCGGCACTTCGATCCGCCCCGCCTTGCGCAACAGCACAGCCGAGCGCAACTGCGCGGGACCTAGCGCCGTGAACTGCTCGACGAGCGCGGTCAACGTATGCCCGCTGTCGAAGATATCGTCCACGATCAGCACCTCGCGCTCCGCGATCTCGGGCAAAAGGGCCAGATCCAATTTCAACTCGCCCGGTTTCGTCCCACCGCGATAACTAGTGGCCTGCACGAACCCTATCTTTAGCGGCATGTCGAGCAACCGGATCAAATCGGCCAGCAGCACGACGCTGCCCGTCAGCACGCCGACGATCGTCAGTGGACGCCCCTCGTAGTGCGCATTGATCTCGTCGGCCAGGCGACTTACTCCCTCGCGCAATTGTTCTTCATCCAGAATCGGTCGCAAAGTATCACCAGCAGGCTGAAGGTTATGGGCTGTCAACGGCATCGTGCGGTGCGAGAAACCTGCGGTAATATACTTTGCTCGCGCGTGTTTATGAACGGGTCCGGAGGTCGCACTTGCACCGATCACCGGCTATTGCGAGCCCCGCACCGCGATCGCCGACCGTGACCACGGCTACCCTGTGACGATGTTGCGGATTAAACTGCCCTCGGCCCGAAAGCCACGTCCCGCGAACCATTCCGTTCCTATCTGTCCTGCCCGCCAGCCATGTCGAGTCCTAACAATTCCCTGCCGGGCTGGAGCCGCGTGCCGATCGCCGGGCACGAGGCCGAAATCTACGAACCACCGCACCCGAGCGAGCACGGCTACACCGTCATCTATCTGCACGGCGTCCACGTGAAGACGCTGCACGAGAATCCGGCGTTTACGAACGAATTCGCCCGACACGGTTTTCGCGTTGTCGTCCCGATAACGATGCGCAGTTGGTGGGCAAACCGGATCTGCCGCGAGTTCGACCCGGCCGTCACTGCTGAGCAATACGTTCTCAACAGCGTCCTCCCCTTCATCAAAGAACGCTGGGGAGCCGTTCCCCCGCGCATCGCGCTGTTGGGGACGAGCATGGGCGGGCAAGGCGCGCTGCGATTCTCGTTCCGATTTCCCGCGCAGTTCCCGATCGTGGCCGCCATGGCGCCGGCGATCGACTATCAGTTGCGCTACTACGAGGAAGGGGAAGACGGCACGCTGTTCGAGATGTACGACTCGCCCGAGGCCATCCGCCAGGAAACAGCGACGCTTTACGTTCATCCATTGAACTGGCCGCGCAACATGTGGTTTTGTTGTGATCCGCTGGACTATCGCTGGCACGAAAGCACCGAGCGGCTGCGCTCCAAACTGGCGGCCAGCGGCATTCCGTACGACTGCGATCTCGAAACGCGGGCCGGCGGACATACCTGGACGTACTACGATCACATGGCCCCTCAGGCGCTCGAATACATCGCCACCCGGCTGGAGCGCGAACGATTGCGCTTGGTGTGACCCTTGGCGCCCATGCACACGGCCCTGCGAGCCTGTTACTTTCGCTGCGTGGTGGGAGGCGCCGCGGCAGCGTTTGGTTGCCGGTTCCCCCGCGCCGCGCCGGTTTCCAGATTTTGCAGGTGCAGAGAGTGAGCATCCTGCACTTCGAGCTGATTCAGCGACGGCCAAAACAAGAACTTGCCCGCGCTCTGTTCATCCCAAGGGGATCCGACGCGTACTTGCCGCGCCAGATACGCATAGTTCCGGCCATCCCCTTCCAGAATCATCAGCTCCTTCGCGGCGACGTAATTCAGGCGCGCCGCGCTGGCTGAGAATGTCTGGCCACGGCTCTTCGGTTTGTTGGGGTCCGCCTTATCGTTGTTCGCCCCGGGGTTCGCTCGTCCGTCCAATCGAGCATTGCCCGTGGCCGTGATTTCAAACGGCTGCGTATTCCCGGTCGTGGCCCCCGGAGTTCGCATTATCTGCAGGCGATCGCTGGTCATCAGCATGGCGCCCTCGACGAGCCTTTCCGGATCGTCGGCCTCGACCACGGTGTCCCAATCCTGAGCAGGGCTGTAGACACAACGCACGCGATCCTGGAAATCCATCGTCTGCTGCGTTTGGTTGCCGCTCAGGCTTCCCTGGAAGTTCACTCCCAGGTAGGCCAGTCGTGGGCCGTTTGCCTGCGGGTTGGGTTGCGGTGGCTTTGGTTGTTGCGCCGCGGCGCCGGGCATTCGCGGGCCGGTGCCGGTATCGATCCAAACTCGCCGCACCCACCCCGGTCCATTCGCGTTCATGTTGCCGGTGGCCGGCTCGACGGCCAGGTCCATGGCGATCATTCGTTCTAACGAGCTGAGCCGTCCGGCCTGCAGCGTCCGCTGTTCGAGCGCCACGTCTTGCCGACATAGCACCTGCCGGATCTGCGGTCGGGCGCGCGGGTCCATCTGATCGAACACCACGCGCGGCTCGAACATTGCCTGCAGCAGGTTGCACGTCAGCCGCTGATGCTCGGATTGAGCAAGCCCCTCAGGCGTCAGCTTGTCCTGCTGCGTGACCACGACCACGCCGTCCTGGAAATTGGCGTCACGTCCGTCGAAATCCATCCGCCCCTTCCAGGTAATCTCGAGCGGTCGCGGCGGACCAGGCGCCTGGGTCGTCTGCGGCGGCGGGACCATGATCGTCATGATGCCGTGACCATTGACCCAGGCGCGGTTGTTCGCCCGATCGATGTGAATGTCGTTGCCGTCGATGGTCATCTCGCGCGCTTCGATATGCGCGGGATTTCCGACCACGTGCGCCACGGCTTGATTCGGGAACGGTTGATCGACGTCGAGTTGGTCACCTTGCATCGTCAACGGTCGCGTGCCGGGCTCAGCAACTTGCGTCTCGCGCAGCCGGACGTTCCGCTCGATATGAATGCGCGTCACGTCGGTCGACACTTCGCCGACCAGTGCTTCGACCTGCAACAACTCGCCGGCCACATGTACCTGGCGTCCTGGCGCTATCGGGGCAGCCGGTGGTGCCGCGCCCGTGTGCGGGCCAGCCATGCCCGCGGGTGTCATCTGTCGAACCGGACCGGCAGCGCCCGTCGTGGCCGCGACAGCCGTTGCGCCCGCTTTGCGAGCCGCAGCGCCAGCCTTGCCAATCGCGGTGCCGGGGCGCGGCGCGGGGCGACGCAGCCAGACTTGCAAATGGTGAACATCCCCCAGCAACGTGGGAGACTCGAAATGCACGCGCTCGAATGCCTGCAAGCGATCCGGCACCAACCGTCGCCGCCCCGAGGCATCAGCGGGCGTGTCCATGTCTTCGATCATGAATAGCCGAATCGTTTCGGCGTTTAGCATTCCGACGCCTGCCGACTCGACGTGTGCGTCACCCACCAGCTTCGCGCATTGCGCTCCTTCGTACGGACCGAATTCGAGCTCGCGCGTCCACGTCGCTTCGATTGGACGCGCGCTCGCGTCGCCGGGACGAACCGCCTTGAGCCAGCCTGGCCCCTGCATGCCGCCGGCATTTTTCTTCAGATCGAATTCCAGCCGCGTGCCGCGCGATTGAATGCCGCGCGAGGGAGAGCGAATCACGACCGGATCCCCTTCGGCCTCGATCCGGCTAGGCTCGAGTTTGGAGAGGGCCGCGGGGCGTGGCGACTTCGACTGCACATCGGCCGTGGCCCCTCCCGCCGGTTCGAAAAACAACGACAGGACTTCGCAAGTCAATTGATCGCTGGGCCCATCAAGATTGGCCCGCACCACGTCGACTTTCTTGTTGAAGATCGCGGCGAAGCGCGTCACGTCGAATTTGAAAGCCCCGTCGCAAGTGATGTCCACCGGCAGATTATCTTGCGGATCAGCGCTGCCCTGCGGGGTCGGCTGCGCAGGCGAGCTCCCGGCCGGACTTGGGAACATATCCGCCTGCCCCGGGTAAAGCCGCATGCGAACATCTTTTTTCAACGTGATCGAATTAACACCGCCAAAGCCAGGCGCTGGCGAATTCGGCGCCGGATTGGCCGACGGGGCCAGCACGATCTCCAGGTCCCGGCCGTTTCCACGATTGGGCCCCAAACGAAAGTCGACCGGATGCGGCGTGACAATCTTGTCCGCGATCAACTCGGCATCGCGCGTCGTAATCAACAGGTCGTCCTGCGGCCCCGGCAGACGCTGGTCACTGCGGATCGTGATAGGGCCGTTCATGTGGCCGCCCACCAGTTTGCCGATTTTCATCTGCTTCAAATCAACCGGCGTATCGAACCGCAAGATCGCTCCCTCGGGCGCTTGCAGAATTACCGCGCGGCGATTGCGCTCCGCCTCGTTCTCGGCGTCTTCTTCGGACATGAAAATCAGCGTGCATGGCCAGATGTGCAATCGGCCATCAGGGAGCGACTTGTAATCTCGTGCCAACAGCTTGCCACGCGGCGACTCGAAAACCTTCGGCGAACTCAGCTCCCAATCGCCCGGCGCAAACCAGGGGTTGAGCGCGCGTCGCTGCAACTCGACGACGTTCGTTCCCGCCGTGCCCTGCACATGAATGTTGTCGAATTCCGGTCGTGGCTCGGCCGTGGGCTCGATGAATGGCACGATCGCCAACGCATAGAACCAGTAGATCCCGACCATCATCAGAAAGCTGCCGCCGACGCGCTTCCACGGCAGCCCCGTGCGCGGAATCTCGGCCGGGCGCGCAGGCTCACTCACGATGGACTCGTCGAGCGCGTTCTCAGCCGGAGCCGGGTTGCTACGAGGCATAAGCCTGAATCAGTTCGTCCCAGCGGCGCTGGGCCTTGAGGATCAATTCGATGGTCTCGCGCACGGCGCCGCGCCCGCCAGGAGCGGTTGTCACAAAATCGGCCGCCTCGCGCACCTCGGCACACGCGTCCGCCACGGCGACCCCTAGCCCAGCCAGCTTGATCGTCGCCAGGTCAGGCAGGTCATCGCCGATGTAGCACAACTGCTCGTGCGTCACGTTCAATTCGTGCAGGATTTCGCTCACCGCGCCCCATTTGATCTCGGTCCCCTGGCGCACGATGCCGATCCCCAATTCCTTGGCTCGCAGGTTGACGATGTGCGACGTGCGTCCGGTGATGATGCCGAAACGCCCACCCGCCCGCTGCCACAAGCGAATCCCCAAGCCGTCCTGAATGTGGAATTGTTTGATCTCGATCCCTTCGTTGTTGAAGATGATGCTGCCATCGGTCAGCACCCCATCAACGTCGACCAGGATCAGTTCAATCGGCTGGCATTGCTTGTCCACACTCATCTACGCACCTGTGTGTTGCCCTGGTTCGTCGTTGTTTTGTCGCCTGTTCCCGCGCGAGAAACTCTGACGATTGTACCAGTCGCCTCGCTGCGCCGCGGTAAAATGGGGCAGCGATAACGCGAGCTGCTCCATTCCCCGAGAACGTGCGACGTCACGCGGCCTCGTCCGGCATCATTGCCAGCACGTCGGTAATGTCGAGCAAGCCCACCGGCGCGTGCCGCGCATCGATCACAGGCAGTTCGCTGATTTTTCTCTCGGCCAAGATCGCCACGGCATCGGTCAGCATTGCGCCGGCCGGCACCGCGCAAGGATCGCGCGTCATGACATTGCGAATCGGTTGATCGATGGCATCGTCGCGTCGCTGTTCGAAAAGCCGCGCCAGATCGCTATCGGTAAAGATGCCGGTCAGTGCGCCGGCATCGTCCACCAGCATGATGGCCCCGCTGCGTCGTCCCGGGCGAACGATCGCCGCGAACACGTCACGAACAATTGCCGCGTCGCGCGCCACACGACATTCGGCCAACGAACGCATTTGCTCTTCGACGCGCGCCAGACGTTTGCCAAGGGCGCCGGCCGGATGAACGCGGGCAAAATCCTCATGCCCAAAGCCATGCAAGCGCATCGTGACCAAAGCCAAGGCATCTCCCAGCGCGAGCATCGCCGTGGTACTGGTGCTGGGCGCCATGCCCAGCGGGCAGGCCTCTTGCAGCGGGCCCAAGGGCAACAGCACCGTCGCCGCTCGCGCCAGCGTGCTCGTCGTCCGTCCCGTCAGCGCGATAATCGGCACTCCCAGCCGCACGATCGACGGCAGCAACCGTGTGACCTCTTCGGTCTCGCCGCTTTGCGAAAGAACCAGCACCACATCGTCCGGGCGGATGCGGCCCAGGTCGCCGTGTACGGCCTCGGCCGGATGCAGAAAGATGCTGCGCGTCCCGGTCGAAGCCAACGTTGCCGAGATCTTGGTCCCGATCAATCCGGCCTTGCCGATGCCGGTCACGATCACGCTTCCCGCGCACTCGTGCAGCAAGCGCGTAGCATCGCAAAATTCGGGTCCCAAACGCTGCGCGATTTTCGAGAGAGCCTGCGACTCCAAATCGATGATGTCGCGGGCGTAGCGCAGTTGCTCAAACGTGGTCAGCGGAGTCAGACGGCGAGCGGCGTCGCTGGTCATCGACAGTCATCCTTGACGGGTCGTGCTAGCAGTCAAAACATTAGGGCGGGTGATTCTAGCCCGATGGCATTTTTCGAACAAGGTAATCGTGCCTGTCGGCCGGTCGGATTTGCCTGCTCGCACCGACGACGGCTCGGGGGCTCGTTGAGGCCAGTTTGGGAGCCAGAATCCACCGCCAAACATGTCCGCCGGCGCGGCCCCTAGGCCAGCTAACGTTCCGCAGTGCCAGCAGCCCCCGCTTAGCCGCCAGCAACTCTCGCATACGCCACTGGTGGGGGCGTTCCTGGCACGCGGAGCGACCCGCTTTCTAGGGTCCCGTCGGGTCATGGCCCAGGGGCGGGCGCTTCGCTAAACTGGAAAGTCCGCACGCCCAATCGCTTCGCCTGCCCGACCGTCGCGTCACGCCGCACGTTGCCCGCAGTCCCTCAGCCAAGCGTGAATACGCGAAACACGGAGATTTCCCATGATTGTTACGACGAAAGATCTGTTCGAGCAGGCCTACGGCAAGTATGCGGTGGGGGCCTATAACATCAACAACCTCGAGCAGACGGTCGGCCTGTTCCGTGGCTGCGTCGGGAAGAAGGGCTCCAACGACGAGCCCGCGAATCCAGCGCTGAGCGCGCCGTTCATCATTCAGATTTCGCGTGGTGCCCGCGGCTTTACGGACAAGCGTTTCCTCGAGGCCATGATTCGCACCGCCGAGGATGTGTTCCCCGAAGCGATCTTTGCCGTGCATCTCGACCATGGCACGGAGGAGGTCGCCTATGACTGCATTGATAGCGGCTTCTATTCCTCGGTCATGATCGACGCGTCGCACGAAACATTCGACGAGAACATCGCCATCACGCGTCGCGTTGTCGAGCGAGCCCACGACAAGGGTATTTCGGTCGAGGCGGAATTAGGCATGCTGGGCGGCGTCGAGGAGGATATCTCGGTCTCGGCCGATCACGCCTGCCTGACCGATCCGGATCAGGCCGTCGAGTTCGTAACCCGCAGCGGGTGCGATTCGCTGGCCGTGGCGATCGGCACCTCGCACGGCGCCTATAAGTTCAGCGGCAAGCAAGGTCTGCACTTCGACCGCATCGAGGCCATCAAGAAAGTCCTGCCGGGCTTTCCCCTGGTCATGCACGGCTCGAGCAGCGTGCCCAAGGAATGGGTCGATCGCATCAACGGCGCCGGCGGCAACCTGCCCGCCACCAGTGGCGTGCAGGAGAAGGATTACTTGCCGGCCGCCAAGCTTGGCGTCACCAAGGTGAACATCGATACCGATGGTCGCCTGGTTTGGTGCGCCGTCTATCGCGAGACGTTCCGCGACAAGCCGAACGACTTCGATCCGCGCACGGCGGGCAAGCCCTTCATGGCTGAATACGCCGGCTTCATCCGCGCCAAGAATCAGATGCTCGGATCGGCCGGTCAACTGGAAAACGTGCGCGCCGCGCTGGGCGTCCGCGTCTAAGCAACCGTGGCTGTCGTCGATCTGTAATCCTGTAGCCGAGATCTGCGACTCTCGGTGCGATTTACTGTAGCTGGGGTCTTCGACCCTGGGTTTTCATTCGGCGCTGAATACAACAAAACCCGCTGCCGGCTGAGATGCCGCGTCGATTGTCAACGCGCGGCGCCGATCATTGCGCGTCCGGAATCTCGCCGCTGCGGAATGCATCGTCCCCCGGCGAGTGCTCGACACGCACCAATAGCATCTTTTGCTCGAGCGTTCCGGCGGAGCCTTGCTCGGTGAAGAAGTGACTGCCCAGGCTTCCCGGCTTGTCGGCCCGAGTTCCCAGCACCAACGTCTGGCCGGGCGCCAGCAAGGCGTTGATCTGCAGATCCTTGAACAGCACGGTCTCGGGGCGGTAGTCTGCCTTGATCATTCCATCTCCGGCGACGAACCGTGACCGCGGCTCGCCGTGTTCCAGTTCGGGAATCACCTCGATGCGCACCCGGCCGTCGTGTTCGGCCATCGCTTTCATCGACAGGGCGCCCATCACTCGTTCGTAATTGCGGCCCGTCACGTGGCCGTCTTCGCCACGCACCAGAACCGCCACGTTCGGAATGCGCGCCCGTTCGCCAGCTGTGATGATGATCCCCGGATGGCCGGCCCGGGTTTGCCACAGGCTGCGGCGCACCTTGGGCTCGGATAACAGATCGACGGGCTTCATGTCGAGCACGCCCAGTTCTTCTTCAGGTTGTGCCTGCACTTCGGCCGGCTCGTTCCTTGTCGGCGCCGTGACATTCTCGCGGACGACTTTTTCGATCGCCGTGGGCAGGTGCGCGCCGATCACGCCCGCGCGAAAACCATTCGCCGCCAGCCGCGCTCGAAGCGCCGACGGCAGGCATTCTTCGTCGATTTCGCGCCACACTTGATCATCCAGATCGGGATCGGCATGGGCGAAGCGAATCGTACATTTCTCCAAGGCAATCGTGTCGTCCGCCATCCGCGGCGGCGCCAGCGGCGACTTGCCCGTGGCATTCACCTGCGCGCAACCGACCAATAGCGACAGCGATAGCGCCCAGTAGCATGGCGCGCGCAATAAGGTCGACACGCTTGCCTGCAGCATGCGTAGGCCAGAAAGGAGTGAAGAGAAACGCAGAACGCTCGCGATTGCGAGGCCGGAGAGTAGCCGCCGGCCAACCGACACGTCAATGCAGCTTGGCCGCTGAACCGAGGCGAACTGCTCGTCGCAGGCAAGCTGGGCAAAACGCGTCTTATCGGCAATAGGCTGGGCGAAGCGTAGGTACGGCGCGCCAGAACAAAGCTACGCCGACGCCGCCGATTGCAGCACCAGCTTGGGCGTCGGAATCCGCGCTCCGTAAACGGCGCCGTACTGCTGGCATAGGCCGCGAAAGTCAGGTTCCAAGAACGCGAACAACTGCCGATCCGGCGATTGCGCCAGCCAGTTTGCCGCCAGCTCGCGCATTTGCCGGTGAAAGGCGGCCTCGCTGCGCCCATGGGCAAAATAGCGCCCCGGAAACCGCCGCAGATCACCATCGAAGGCCGGCCCGATGTGCCATAGCTCGTGTATGATCGTCGACACCTTTTCCACGAGCGGCTGATTGCAAAACCGCGGCAGGTAGAAGCTCAACAGGTACAACATCTCGCGCCCGTCCTCGCCGACGATCGGCCGGATCGACCAGGTGCGCCCCCGACGGGTCGTAGTGCGGGCCCCCCCTTCGAATCGCAGTGGCGTCAGGCTGGCATGCACGCCGTGATGGGCCCGATTGCGCGTCTGGCAGGTGCGCAGGGCCACGCGATCAATGTCGACATGCTGGAACTCGGCTAATCGCACCGTGATGTCGCGGCAGACGACACGCATATGCCGGGTGAAATCCAAGCCGCGCGGGTCGGCAACCGTGGAAGGATCGGACGAGCGGAGAGCGCGGCCCACAAACGTCTCCTCCGTGCTGTGGACAAGCTAACACTGCGGACAGACGAGCGCAATTGCCAGCAACACGTCACGCAAAGGATTACGTCAGGCACAAGGACAGCGCTATTGCCAACGGCATCGGTTACCGGGCTTGCTGGCCATCGCTCAAGCTGGTGCTACTCAGCCTTGGCTGCTGCGCCTTCGCCCTGCGACTCAAACCGTGGGGCCGGCGAACGTTGGGCAACTCGGTCGCGAACACCGACGAACTCCAGCATGGCCCGCGTGCCATTATCACCCAGACGCGGCTTCGCCAGCCGTACGACGCGGGTGTAGCCACCGGGACGCTCCGTGTAGCGGGGCGCGATTGTAGCGAACAGGATACGAACGGCCTGCTTGTCGCCGAGCAACTCCAAGACGCGACGCCGTGCGGCGACGACCGGCGACATGGCCTTGTTCCATTCGTGATACCGCTCGCTTTTGCGCCACGTACGCCATTCGGCCGAATTGCGCGAGGCCGCGGTACCGAATTCGCCGGCAGCCTTTTGCTTGGGAATGCTGCGACAGGCAATCGTCACGCACTTCTCGACCAGCGGACGAACTTCCTTCGCCTTTTGCAGGGTCGTGATGATCCGGCCTGTGACCTTCGGCTTGTTATCGTCGAGCTCGGCGTCGCGCTCGGTCAGCACAAGCGCGCTGGCCAAGTTGCGCAATAAAGCTCGCTGATGGCTTGGGGATCGTCCCAGTACGCGTCCACGTCGGCGATGTCTCATGGTCGAATCTACGTCTAGAAGTTGTCTTGGCGAGTAGGCAAACCGTAAGCCGTGACCCGCACGTGTTGTTTGATCAGGTGGACATCGAGGCGGGCAATCGCATTCCCAGCCGCAGCCCCAACTCGACCAGCTTGTCGCGTACTTCGCTCAGCGTCGTCTCGCCGAAGTTGCGCACGTCCAGCAACTGGTCCTCGGTGCGAATCACCAAGTCGCGCACCGTGTGAATGTTTTCCGATTCCAGGCAGTTCGTGGCCCGCACCGACAAGTTCAGTTCGGCCAGGCTCATGTTCAATTTCGACTCGATCGCCGCGTCGGTCACGCCGCCCCCCGAGCGCCCCTCGGCATGCACCGACGAGCCTAGCTCGCTGTACTGCACGAACGGGTTGAGGTGCTTGCGCAAGATCTTCGCCGCTTCGACCAAGGCCATCTCGGGACCGACCGAGCCGTTGGTCCAGATCTCCATCGTCAGCTTGTCGTAGTTGGTCTTCTGACCGACGCGCGTCTCTTCGATTTCGTAACGCACGCGGACCACCGGGCTGTACACGGCATCGACCGGGATGATGCCGATTTCCTGCACTTGCGGCGTATGCTCGCTGGCCGGAATGTAACCGCGGCCGTTTTCGACGACCATCTCGACCACGAAGGGCACATCGTCGGTCATCGTGGCGATCAACTGGTTCTTGGTGATCACCTCGACCGCGTCGTCGGTCTGCACGTCACGACCGGTGACCGGCCCCTTCGTGTTCTTCTCGATGCGGATGACACGGGTCGATTCGCTGTGGTTTTTCACCACCAGCGATTTGACGTTCAGCACGACGTCGGTCATATCCTCGACGAGGCCGGGCAGAGTGCTGAACTCGTGCTGCGCGCCTTGGATCTTGATCTGGGTGATCGAACTTCCCTCGAGGCTCGAGAGAAGGATACGGCGCAAGCTATTGCCGATCGTCACGCCGAAACCGCGCTCAAACGGTTCAGCGACTAACTTGCCGTAAGACGACGTTAGCGTCTTGTGATCACAGGTAACGACACTGGGCAGTTCAAACCCGCGCCAACGAATTCGCATTACAAGCCTCCCTGGAACAGCGGCTTGAGGGAACACGCACGACCGGCCCAAGCAGCATTGCCGACGGCGATGACTTCAGTACATACACAGTAAGGGGTGTCCCGCGGACCCGCTGGGCCCGCCGGACGACGAGTCGTGCTCTACTTCGAGCACAACTCGATGATCAGTTGAGTCTCGACCGGAATGGAAACGTCCAACGACTCGGGGAGCCGGTTCATACGGCCCTCGGGCATGGGACCTTCCACGCGGCTGAGAAAATCGGGGATTTCGCGGTTCGTCTCGGCCAGATTCGCCTGCACGGCTTGCAAGCTCTTCTTGCGATTCTTCACGCGGATGACGTCCCCCGCCTTTAGCAGGTAGCTGGGAATATCGACTCGGCGTCCATTGACGGTGATGTGCCCGTGGGCGACCAACTGCCGTGCCTGGGCACGGCTCTGGCCGAAGCCCAAACGGTGCACGATGTTGTCCAGCCGGCGCTCCAGCAGGCTCATCAACGTTTCGCCGGTATTGCCGCGCGACCGTTCCGCCTCGCTGAAATAAGTGCGAAACTGACGCTCCAGCACGCCGTAATAGTGCTTGACCTTCTGCTTCTCACGCAAGTGCAGACCGTAATCGGTCATCTTGCCGCGGCGTGCCTGCTGCTGCCCCGGCGGGGTGCCGCGGCGCTCGACGGCGCATTTCGGAGTGTCGCAGCGCACGCCCTTGAGGAATAACTTCAGCCCCTCGCGGCGGCACAATCGGCAAACAGGTCCAGTATGACGAGCCATATTCTTGAATTACTATCGAGTGCCTGGTCGGTGGAATCGCCGGTGGCGATAACCTGCGAATCTTCTTTAACGCTGTCTCTTTTATCAATCCTGACTAAACGCGACGCTTCTTCGGCGGGCGGCAGCCGTTGTGCGGCAGCGGCGTCACGTCTTCAATGCTCTTCACGGTCAAGCCAGCGGCCTGCAGGGCGGTGACGGCGCTTTCACGACCGCTGCCCGGACCCTTGACCTTGACCTCGACTTCCTTGACGCCGAACTTCGAGGCCTTCTCGGCGGCTTGCTGCGCGGCGCATTGACCGGCAAAGGGAGTGCTCTTGCGGCTCCCCTTGAAACCGCTCGTACCGGCACTCGCCCAGCACAGGGTGTCCCCCTTGCTGTCGGTGATCGTGACCGTCGTATTGTTGAAGGTCGCGCGGACGTGCGCCACTCCCAGAGTGACGTTGCGGCGTACCTTGCGTCGTTTGCTCTTTCCCATGTCGAACCGTTCTTCTGGTCGTTTTGCTGTTCTGGCTTTTTGTCGTGCGTATCTGCGTTGTCAGCCCTGTGTCGCAGGACTTGTACACGAACCTTTCGTCACAGGACACACTGCACAAGATCTGCCTTGCAGCGATCCTCGCGACGCGAGCTCGCGTTACTTGAGATCCTTCACACCCTTCTTGCCGGCAACCGTCTTCTTCGGACCCTTACGCGTGCGGGCGTTGGTACGCGTCCGCTGACCGCGAACCGGCAACCCGCGGCGATGACGGATGCCCCGATAGCAACCGATGTCGCGCAAGCGGGAGATATTCTGCGCGACTTGCCGCCGCAACTGCCCTTCGACGACGTAGTCCTTGTCCAACAAGGCTGCGATCCGCGCCACTTCGTCCTCGCCCAACTCGCGGGCGTGAATGTGGGGATCAATACCCGCCTTGTGACACAACTCACGCGCAACCTTCGGGCCAACGCCGTACAGGTACGTCAGCGAAATCACGGTCGGACGATCGCTGGGGATGTCAACGCCGAGCAAGCGCGGCATAAAACCTCACTCCCAAACTCAAATAAGTTCCAAACTGTATGTCTTATATGCCGTGACTCTAAGACGCGGCATCTCGTTCACGCTATCAACTCGCTCAACCGCGCCGGCCGCAACCACCAGGGCGACCAACCACGGGACGATCCAGAGAATCGCCCCCGCTCGGCGGCGAAAACCCTACCCCTGACGCTGCTTATGTCGTGGATTGCTGCAAACGACGAACACCACCCCGCGGCGACGCACGATCTTGCAGCTTTCACAAATCCGTTTGATACTCGCGCGTATTTTCATAGCCGTGGCCTTAACGTTCGAACAGCAGCTCGCAGAAACTGCAGAGCAGGTGCTCGCTGGAAGTACAATCGAAAGCGAATAAGTATAAACGGATTCAGCCTCAGCCCACAAGGCCCCCACGCCGCAGTTTTCCAATGCCCCGGATCGCCGCCTCTTGTTGGCACACCCCTCAGGCCCGAACTGCGTGCCAAGTCGGCCCCTACGGCAGGCAAGCCCTGCCCAAAAGCCCTTTAGCAAACAAGCACCGAGGCGAAACTTGCCCCTCCGGGCCGGTTTCTACGGAGGCCCTGCCGTCAACGGCACGGCTCCCTTCTCGGTCACGGCGATCGTATGCTCGAAATGGGCGCTGGGGAGCCCGTCCTGGGTCACCTGCGTCCAATGGTCGGGCATTCCTTTAACACGCTTGGTCCCGGTGTTCACCATCGGCTCGACCGCGATGACCAGGCCCGGCCGCAGCTCGAAATCGCCGCTGCGGCGTAGTTGCTTACTGACGAAATTCGGCACCTGGGGCTCTTCGTGCATCTCGCGCCCGATGCCGTGGCCGACAAAGTTTTCCACGACCGAGAAGCCGGCGTCCTTGACGTATGTTTCCATCTCGGCCGCGACTTCGCTCCACAGTTGCTTCTTGCCCATCAGGTCGATGGCCAGATCCAGAACCCCCTTCGTGACTTCCAGTAGCTTTGTCACACGGGGCTCGACGCGGCCAACCGGGTGCGTGATCGCCGAGTCGGCACACCACCCCTCGACGCGGCATCCGGTGTCGATGCTGACACAGTCCCCCTCGGCCAGCTTGCGCGGCCCGGGAATGCCGTGGACCACCTCTTCGTTCACCGAGATGCACGTCACGGCCGGAAAGGGGACCACGCCCGGCACCCCTTTGAACAATGGTTCGGCATGCTTCTCGGCGAAGAATGCCTCGATCGCGGCGTCGATCTCGGCCGTCGTGATACCGGGTCGCACCAGGCGCGCGGCGATCTGATGGGCTTCCCACACAACTAGGCCAGCCTTGCGCATCAAGCCGATTTCTCGCGGCGAACGTAACGTGAGCACGATCGAGCGGTCCCCTTCAGGCGTCCGTACTTTGCGGTTTCCGCTTGGTAACCGCCGACGCAATCCTTGCGAACACTTCGTCGACCGTTCCCTGGCCGTCGACCGTTTCTAAAACTCCACGCTGACTGTAGAAGTTCAACAGCGGCCGCGTTTGATTCCAATACGTTTTCAGACGCTCGGCAATGACCACCAACTCGTCGTCCGTCCGGCCACGAGTGTTCAGTCGGTGCTTCACCACTTCGTCGTCGACGCGCAGCTCCAACACCAAATCCAAATCCGCGCCGATGGCCTTCAATATCTGATCCAACGACTCCGCCTGGCGGACTGTGCGGGGAAAACCGTCGAACAGCGCGCCGGCCGCGCAGTCAGGCTGCTTCAACCGCAGGCTGACCATTTCCAGCACCAGGTCATCCGGCACCAGCTTCCCGGCCATCATGTATTCTTCCGCGGCGCGCCCCAGCGCGGAGCGCTTCGATCGGGCTTCGCGAAACATCTCACCGGTCGACAGATGGGGAATCCCCAACAGCGACACCAGGCGCTCGCTTTGCGTTCCCTTGCCGGCGCCAGGTGGGCCGATAAAGACAATTCTCATCTTGCTACTCGCCCCCCAAAGGCACAGCGCCCGCACGCCCTGCCCCCACGCGCTCGACTACTCGAGCAAGCCCCGATAGTTTCTCATCACCAGGTGACTGTCGATCTTTTGCACCAGGTCGAATGCGACACTGACCGCAATCAGCAGACCGGTCCCTCCGTAGAAACTGGCGAGCTGGTAGTTGATGTTGATCGAGTTGGACACGATCGTCGGCAATATCGCCACGATCGCCAAGAACCCGGCCCCCACATAAGTGATCCGAATCATCACTTTTTCCAGGTAATCGGCCGTCCGCTTACCGGGCCGGTATCCGGGAATGAACGTGCCGTGGCTCTTCAAATTGTCCGAGACGTCCTTCGGGTTGAAGGAGATTGCCGTCCAGAAATAGCAGAAGAAGAAGATCAACAGCACGTACATCAAGTTGTACAGGAATGACGAGTGGTTATAGAACGCGTTGGCGATGTCGCGCAGCAGGCCGCTTTCCGGTCGCAGACTGGCGATCCAAGTGAAGAGCAGCCCCGGAAACATTAACAAGCTGCTAGCGAAAATGATCGGCATCACGCCCGCCTGATTCACCTTCAGCGGCAGGTACTGCCGGGTACCGCCATAAACGCGGCGCCCGCGCACGTGCTTGGCACTTTGCGTCGGGATGCGCCGCTGGCCTTGCGTGATGAACACCACGCCGCAGATCACGCCCACGAACAGGGCCACGAGCACGATCAGCTTTTCGACCCCCATCTGATCCGCGCCGCCGCCGAGCGATAGTCCCTTGAAGCCGTTCTGGAACAAGGGACGCATCAGGTCGAAGCCGGCCGCCGGCATGCGGGCCAGAATGCCGGCCATGATCAACAAGCTGATGCCGTTGCCGATGCCGAATTCGTCGATTTGCTCGCCCAGCCACATTAAGAAGACGGTGCCGGCCGTCATCGTCATCACGGCTACCAAATACCAGCTCAGCGATAATTGCCCGTTAACGAGGAACTCGGGCCGCACAAAATCGCTCGACACCAGGTAGCGCACGTAGAACCAGCTTTGCCCCAGACACAGAATGACCGTGGCATAGCGTGTGTATTCGTTGATCTTTTTCTGCCCGCTCTCGCCTTCCTTCTTCAATTCCTCGAGCGGTCGCCAGACGCTGGACAGCAGTTGGAAAATAATCGAGGCCGAGATGTATGGCATGATCCCCAGGCCGAAGATCGTCGCCTGGTCGAGCGTCGTGGCGCTGAACGTGGCAACCTGCTTGAGCATCGTGCCCAGGCCACCCTCGCCCTGCGAGCCGAAGAACTCGGCCATCTTGGCGTTATCGACGATCGGCAGCGGAATCCACCAGCCGACGCGATAGATCGCTAGAAACAAGAGCGTCAGCAGAATCTTCTGGCGCAACTCGGGGATGGTGAAAACGACGCGAATTTTTTCCCACATGGCTCGTTCCATCCTTCCTGCGAAGATGCCGACAATCCTTGCCGGCAACAAAATGGTGATCGTGCAGGTGCTCGAACGTCCCAGGCGCACCGCGGTTTCGGCGGTCCGATTCCAACTTCGCCGATTCTAACTTCGGACGAGTGCCGCCCGCCAGATGGGCGTGCTAGCTCTTGGCGGCCTTCTTGGCGTCTTTGTTCTTCCGCTGCCCCTTAACCACGGGGGCCTTGCCGGGCAGGACGATGGCCTCGCCGCCGGCTTTCTTGATCTTCTCGAGCGCCGCTTCGCTGAAGCGATGGGCACTGATTTTCAATTTCTTCGTCAGCTCGCCGTTGCCGAGAATCTTTAGCTCGTCGAACCGGCCGCTGGCCAGGCCCGATTCCTTCAGACGCTCGAGCGTGACGTCGTCGCCGGACTTGAAGACTTCGTTCAATTCGCTCAGGTTAACGGCCTTAATGACGTCGGCGAACTTGTTATGAAAGCCGCGCTTCGGTACGCGCCGGGCGACAGGAAACTGTCCCCCTTCGAACGCCGGGTGCGAGGTCCAGCCCGCCAATTGGCCCTGTCCCTTATGGCCGCGACCGCTCGTCTTGCCATGCCCCGAACCGGGGCCACGGCCGACGCGCTTCAGCTTCTTGTGCTTGTGGATTCCGCGATTGACGTCGTGCAAGTTCATGTGAGGGAAACTCCGCGCAGCCGCTCCACGTCTTGACGTGACTGCAGGCTGGTCAGGGCGGCAATCGTGGCTTTGACCAGATTGGCAGGATTCGTGGAACCAAAACTCTTTGTCAGAATGTTGTGGATGCCGGCAGCTTCACAAACGGCACGCACGCTCGAGCCCGCGATCACGCCGGTGCCGGCGCTGGCCGGAACCAGGATCACGTGCGAGGCGCCGAAGCGGCCTTGGACTGTGTGCGGGATCGACCCCTCGGTGACCGAGACGGTGACCATTTTGCGGGAGCCATCCTTGGTCGCCTTTTCGACGCTCGGCGGGACTTCGTTCGCTTTGCCATAGCCCCAGCCGACCCGGCCACGGCCATCGCCCACGACGACGATCGCCGAGAAGCTGAAGCGGCGTCCACCCTTGACCACTGCCGCGCAACGGCGGATCTGCACGACCTTTTCGATCAGGTCGCTGCCTCGCGAGCCGCCTTCTTTACGAGAGCCGCCGTCTCTACGCGTGTTGCCTTCTTTAGCCACACCAGTCTCCCGATTAGTTTCGCGATTCACCGAGTGGACTGTTCGATCCGCCGCGGTGAGACGTCTTGAAACAACCCTTTAGAAATTCAAACCTGCTTCGCGTGCGGCTTGCGCCAGCGCCGCGACACGGCCGTGATATTGATACTCGCGACGATCGAACGCCACGTCCTTGATGCCGGCCGCCAGTGCTCGTTCGGCAATCGCGCGCCCCACGGCCTGCGCCGCGGACTTGTTGCCGCCGTACTTCACCGTGCTCGCCAGGTCCTTTTGCGACGTGCTGGCAGCAACCAGAGTATGCCCCTGGTTGTCATCGATGATCTGGGCATGCACGTGCTTGTGGCTGCGGAAAACCGCCAGCCGAGGACGCGTGGCGTCCGCCTTGATGCGATTCCGCACGCGGTAGCGCCGCCGCAGCCGTTGGTGAGCGTTTGTCTTCTCGTGATTCATCTGATTATCGCCCGACGCCTGAGCGTCTCGTATCTCGAGGCCGACCGTCAGGCGGTGAAAAACCGTCCGACCAGCGACCCCATGAACTTTCCAACTACTTCTTCAATTCCACTACTACTTCGACACTGCCTTACCGGCCTTGCGACGTACTTGCTCGCCGTCGTAACGAATGCCCTTGCCTTTATAAGGCTCTGGCTTCCGCACGGATCGCGCTTCGGCCGCGAACTGGCCGACCATTTGCTTGTCGACCCCTTTGATCACGACGTGCGTTTGATCCGGACAGGTCACTTTCAGACCGGCCGGAATCTTCAAATGCACCTCGTTGGCGAAGCCGACTCGCAACTGCAAGACGGCGCCCTGCACCGCGGCCAGGTATCCGACGCCGACGATCTCAAGCTTCTTCTCGTAACCCTTGGTGACACCGTCCACCATATTCTGGATCATCGCCCGGGTCAGCCCGTGCAAGGCGCGCGACTGACGCGAATCGTCGCCGCGCGTGATCTCCAGGACCCGCGTCTTGTCGTCGAACGCCACCGCCACCTCGGGCCGGAAGTTCCAGTCGAGCTTACCCAGCGGGCCTTCCACGGCGATGCGCTGCTTCGCGACCTCGACCTTCAGGCCGGCGGGAACAGCAACGGGCTTCTTTCCGATCCGCGACATGATTCTTGCCTTTTAAATTCGTTCTCACACGCAGCAATGCGCGGCAGCCTGGCGGCGCGTCACGCTTACCACAGTTCGCACAGTACCTCGCCGCCGAGATTGCGCTGGCGGGCTTCGCGGTCGCTGATCACGCCGCGACTGGTGCTGATTATTGAAATTCCCAAACCGTTGAGCACTGGTCGCAGGCTGGTGGCGCCGCTGTAAATGCGACGGCCCGGCTTGCTCACTCGCTTGATATGGCGAATGACCATCTCTCCGTTGGGACCATACTTCAAGTGCAAACGCAACTGCTTGCCGGGGTCCTGGTCCAACTCTTCCCAGTCCCAGATATAGCCTTCGCGCTTGAGAACTTCCGCGAGTCCTCGCTTAACCTTCGACAGCGGCATTTCGACCACGGGCCGTTCAACGCGCACGGCGTTGCGGATGCGGGTCAACATGTCGGCGATGGGGTCAGTCATCATAATCGTGGGGATCCCTTTACCAACTTGCCTTCTTCAGACCGGGAATCAAACCCTTGTCAGCCAGATTCCGGAGGCAGATTCGGCAGATACCGAACTTGCGATACACGGCCCGCGGCCGGCCGCAGATTCTGCAACGCGACTCGCGACGCGATGAGAATTTAGGCACCCGTTGGGCTTTCGCGATCTTTGACTTACTTGCCATGCGTGATCCAGTACGTTTCGGCTGTTAGTTTTTTAGCGCGTCTAACGGCGCGATACATCGTGCCAGGGCCGGGCGGTATCGACCGCCCCAACCAGCCCGGCCTTAGCTTGCAACCCCGGCCTTGGCTTGCTTTTCCTCTTCCACCTTGAACGGCAGTCCCATCGCCCGCAACAACTCGCGTGCTTCGTCGTTGCTGCTGGTCGACGTGACGATCGTCACGTTCATGCCTTGCACGCGGGTGTACTTGTCGGGATTCAATTCCGGGAACACCAACTGCTCGGACAAGCCCAGGCTGTAGTTGCCGTGACCGTCGAACGCGTTCGGATTCAAGCCGCGGAAGTCGCGCACTCGGGGCAGCGCCAGCGAGATCAAACGATCCAGGAACTCCCACATCCGCGTCCCACGCAACGTCACCTTACAGCCAATGTCCATGTTCTCGCGGAGACGAAAACCGGACACCGCCACGCGACTGCGCGTGATCAGCGGCTTCTGTCCCGTGATTTGCGTAATCGCGCTGACCGCCTCTTCGAGATATTTCTTCTCGGTGATGGCAGCCCCCACGCCCATGTTTACGACAACCTTCTTCACCTTGGGAAGCGACAGCAGGTTCTTCCGCCCCAGGCTTTTGGACAGCGCGGGCAGGACCTCTTGATCGTATCGGTTGCGCAGACGCGGCGGCGGCAACGGACCACTCGGTCGCTGCTCATCCTTTTCATCCGACGTCTTCTTCTTCGCAGCAGACATTTCCTTCACTCCCCTCGCACAATTTCTTCTAAGCAGTCGCTATTTCTTCTTGGCGGACTTCGACGGCGATGGCGCGATTTGACCCGCGTTCGCTCCACACTTCTTGCAGAACCGCTCTTTGCTGCCGTCATTAGCCCGGCGAGCACCGGTTCGCGACGCCTTGCCGCAACCTGGGCAGACCAACATCACGTTGGAAAGCTGCACCGGCATCTCTTTCGACAAGCGTCCGCCTTGCGGATTGCGCTGGCTGCGGCGCATGTGCTTGTAGACGCGATTCACGCCCTCGACGATCGCCTTGCCGGCGCTGTGATCGACCGACAGTACTTTAGACTGCTGGCCGCGGCCATCGCCGCAAATCACTTCAACCGTGTCACCAACGCGAATGTGCATCACACCACCTCAGACGCCAAACTGACGATCTTCATGAAATTTCGTTCCCGCAGCTCACGCGCCACGGCGCCGAAGATGCGAGTACCACGCGGATTCTTATCGTTGTCGATCAGCACCAGAGCATTGCGGTCGAAGCGGACGTAGCTGCCGTCGGTGCGACGCGTCGGCTGCTTGCAGCGGACGATCACTCCCTTTACCACGGCACCTTTCTTCATGTCGCTTCCCGCGATCACGCTCTTCACGCTGCAAACCACGATGTCACCCAGGCCGGCCGTGCGGCGCCGTGATCCACCGAGCACCTTGATGCACGTGACTTCCTTCGCGCCGGTGTTGTCGGCCACGTTGAGTCGGGTCTGCATCTGAATCATGATTCACACCTGCTGCTGAATCGAACTTTCCGGTCGCTTGATCAATCGCTGTACGTCACGAGCCGGCTGTGCATCATTGGCACTGCCGTACTCGGCACCGCCCTATTCGGGGGCTTTTGTCTCGCCGGCAGCTTCCGCCTCGGCTTGTTCCAACTTCGCCGCCGCCCGCATCGCTGCGATATCCACCGCCTGGCTCTTGCTGACCACGCGAACCAGTTGCCACCGCTTCAAACGGGACATCGGCCGGCACTCGCTGATCTCGACGGTATCTCCCAACGACGACTCTTCCTTCTCGTCATGCACGTGGCAAACGGTCTTGCGACGCAAGTACTTTCCGTATCGGGCATGCTTCACCAACCGCGGAATTTCCACGCGGCGGCTCTTGGCCATCTTGTCGCTCGTTACGACGCCAATGGCGATCTTCTTCGGCATCCGTCAATCCTCGTACTGACCTGTGACTCGATGGAATGTATGGGGCTTTTATTGCTGATCGTTTGCGGCCGGGCAGTCGCCTCGACCACCGCGGCTATTTGCCGGCGGCGGCCTTTTGCTCGCGCTGGGTCTGAATCGTCTTCAGCCGCGCGATCAAACGGCGATGCTTCCGCAATTCGCTGGGCGCGTCCAACCGCTCAGTCTGCGCCTTGATCCGCAGCCGAAACAAATTCTCGGCTGTCTCGCGCAAAGTCAGGGTCAACTGCTCGTCGCTCATTTCGCGGAGTTCAGTGGCCTTCGTCATCGCCGTGCTCACTCAGTCGTTATTGCTTAGTGGCCGATCTACTCGGCCAGGTACGTATCGCTTATCGTTTGCGTGCTTACAAAGGACGACGCTTAATCAACCGTACGCGCACAGGCATCTTGTGCGCCAAGCGGCGAAAGCACAGTCGCGCAGCGTCCTCAGTGACGCCGGAAATCTCGTACAAGATATTCCCGGGCTTCACCACCGCGGCCCAATATTCCGGCTCTCCCTTACCCTTACCCATGCGGGTTTCGAGCGGGATCGACGTAATGGGCTTGTGCGGAAACGCGCGAACGTACAACCGACCCTCGGTACGAAGGTATTGCTGCGCGGCGATACGGCCGGCTTCCAGCGTGGCCGCTGGGATCCAGCCCCCCTGCGTCGTCTGCAAGCCGAACTCGCCGAAGACAACGCGGTTGCCACGCGTGGCGTTAC
Organism: Pirellulales bacterium; assembly: GCA_036499395.1. Taxonomy (NCBI): domain Bacteria; kingdom Pseudomonadati; phylum Planctomycetota; class Planctomycetia; order Pirellulales; species Pirellulales bacterium. The sequence continues at coordinate 35,192 of DASYDW010000062.1, read as the reverse complement.
CTTTTATACGTCCTCTTTGGCTTTTTCGGTGCTTGACCCTCTTGGGCATCAGCGCCATTGTTATCTTCCTCGTACATACCCTGGTTGACCCACACCTGGACACCGATGTGTCCCTGCGCGGTCTTGGCTTCAGTAAAACCGTAATCGATCTTGGCACGCAGCGTGGACAACGGAATCGAACCGACGCTTTGCTTTTCGCGTCGTGCCATTTCCGAACCGCCCAGCCGGCCGGCCAATTGAATCTTGATCCCCTTCGCACCCGCTTCCATCGTCTGTTCCATCGCCCGCTTCATCGTGCGGCGGAAGCTGGCTCGCTTGGCCAACTGTTCGGCGATGTCCTCGGCGACCAGTTGCGCTTGAATTTCGGGGCGGGCGATTTCCTCAATCTTGATGTTGATTCGCCGGCCGACCAGCTCTTGCAACTCGGCCTGCAACCGTTCGACCTCTTGCCCCTTGCGGCCGATGATGATGCCCGGCCGGGCGGCAAAGAGAATAACCTTCACCTCGTCGCGGGTCCGCTCGATCTCGATCTTCGGCAGGCCGGCGTAGCGGTACTTGTCCTTGACGAAAGCGCGAATCTTCTGATCTTCGATCAACAGATCGCTGAACTCACGCTTCGAGGCGTACCAGCGGCTCTTCCAGCCGATCATGATCCCCGTGCGAAAACCGACGGGATTTACCTTCTGACCCATAATATCTCGTGTTTGTTTGGCAGGTTCGAGTTAGGAACGCCTGACAAGTGATTCGTTTATTTCGCCGCCGTAAAGCAGCGTTTATTCAGCCGGGGCGAACAAGTCCGCTACCTTGATGTGGATGTGCGACATCCGCCGCTTGACCATGAACGCCATACCGCGGGCACGGGGTCGAACACGCTTGAACATCGGTCCGCCATCGACCCGCGCGTCGACCACGACCAGGTTCTGCACGTTCTGGGCCCGGCGATCTTCGGCGTTGCCCAGCGCACTCTTCAAAACCTTCTCCAGCATTCGCGCACCGCGGTGGGGCATGTAGCGGAGAATGTCCAGCGCCTCGTCGGCGTGCTTGCCGCGAATCAAGTCCGCGATCGGCCGCACCTTGCGGGCGCTGATGCGGGCGAATCGATGCGTTGCTTCGTAGGCCATGTCTTCTATCCTCTTGCCGGCACTGCCACCTGGCAGAACCACCCGTCGTTAATCACTGCGTCGAAAAAACTATCTCGAAAGAAAACCATCCTCAGGCCGACCACCGCGAGACATCAGCCTCCCGGACCGGATTTCTTGGACTTGCCGCCGTGGCCGCGGAAGGTGCGAGTCGGAGAGAACTCACCAAGTTTGTGTCCGACCATGTCTTCCGTCACGAAGACCTTCAAATGCAGCTTGCCGTTATGAACCATGAACGTGTGACCAACGAACTCCGGCACGATCGTGCAGGCCCGGGCCCACGTCTTGATCGGCTGCTTTCCGCCCGACGACTCCATCTGCTCCACCTTGTGGAACAGCTTGGCGTTGACGAACGGTCCTTTCTTTAGTGATCTTCCCATCGCTCGTTGGCTCCGCCCGTTGTAAGGGCTCTACTTCACGGCCTGACTGTTTGCCGATGTGACTGTTTTATTTCTCGAACGTATTTTTTTAGTGCAGCTTCAGTTGTCCGTAGCGGCGCGAACGACGACGACGAACAATCGCCGAGTTCGAAGCCTTGCGCGGCTTGCGGGTTCCACCACCCTTGGCCGGCTTGCCGGTCGGGCTGACCGGATGACGCCCACCCTTGGTACGACCCTCACCACCACCGTGCGGATGGTCGATCGGGTTCATCGCGGTACCACGCACGTGCGGGCGGCGCCCCAACCAACGCTTACGACCAGCCTTGCCCAACACCACGTTCATGTGGTCGGCATTGCTCGTCGCACCGATCGTGGCCCGGCAGTCCGCCGGCACACGGCGAATTTCACCACTGGGAAGGGTCAACTGCACCCAGCCCGCATCGCGAGCGGCCAACACGGCGCTCGTACCGGCCGAACGGCACAGCACGCCACCGCAACCAGGTCGCAACTCGATGTTATGAATCGTCATGCCCAGCGGGATGCTCTTCATCGGCAGGCAATTGCCAACCGAAGGAGGAGCCTCGGCACCGCTTTGCACCTGGTCACCCTGCTTCAAACCGTTGGGGGCCAGAATGTACCGCTTTTCACCGTCCACGTAGTGCAACAGTGCGATACGGGCACTGCGGTTCGGATCGTATTCGACCGAATGCACGAGTGCGGGAACGCCGTCCTTGTTGCGACGGAAATCGATCAAGCGGTACTGCCGCTTATGGCCACCGCCACGATGACGTGCCGTGATCTTGCCCTGGTTGTTGCGTCCGCCCGTCTTTGTCTTCGGGCGCAGCAACGTCTTCTCGGGCACATAACCCGGCGTCAGCTCGGCGAAATCACTGACCGAGGCGCCGCGGCGTCCGGCAGTGGTCGGCTTGTATTTTCGTAGGCCCATTTGGCCAGCCTTTCGCTTTCCAGTCTCGGGCGGCGGGCACTAACGGCCTCGCTACCACACAAAATTCACAGGCACTTCGCTACGGTTCGGAAAACAGCTTCGGCCTAGAAGAACTCGATACGATGCTCTTCATTGAGCGTCACGATCGCCTTCTTCCAGTCCTTCGTGCGTCCACTGCGAAATCGCGAGCGACGCGGCTTTCCTTTGCGGTTTTGCGTGTGAACACGCTCGACCTTCACGTTGAACAATTCTTCGACGGCGCGTCGCACATCAATCTTGGTCGCCAGGCGATTGACTTCGAACGCATAAGCGTTGTACCGCGTCGAGCGGTGCATTCCCTTTTCCGTCACCAGCGGGCGCAGGATAATCTGATGCGGTTGCAACAGGATGTGCGTATCGTGGCTTTGCTGCTCAGGCATTATGTCGTCTCCTTGGCATGCGATCCGCTCGACTGCTCGCTCGCCCGCTTACGCAGGGCGTCCAGTGCGGCACGGGTCACCAGCATCTTGCGCGGCAACAACACGTTCAAAGCATTCAGGCCCGCCACAGGCGAAACCGTCACGTCGGCAATGTTGCGGGCGCTCTTGTAGACGTTCTCATCGTGGGCAGCCGTCGCGACCAGCAAGCTTTGACTGCCGCACTTCAACGCCTTGAGAATGGCCGCCATGTCCTTGGTCTTAGGAGCGGCGAACGACAGATCCTCGATGACAACCAACTCGCTGTCACGAATCTTCGACGCCACGGCCATCCGCGTCGCCAACTGCACGGCCTTGCGAGGCAAACGGTACGAGAAATCGCGCGGCCGTTTGGCGAAGATATGTCCGCCGCCACGCCGAACACCGCTGCGACGCGAACCGGCGCGGGCGTTGCCCGTGCCCTTCTGCCGATACATCTTCTTGGTGCTGCCGGCCACTTCACCGCGCGACTTCGTGCGGAAAGTGCCCTGACGCTGATTCGCCTGATACATGACCACGACGTCGTGCAGCAACTGCTTGTTGATGCGCGGCGCCAAATCCGACGGCTCGATGTCGTACGAGCCGACTTCTTTACCCGTCTTGTCGTATACCGGAAGGCGTGTCATCGCTGCACTCGTTGGCGAAAGTCAATTCGTTGTTTGCTTACACATCACTCGTGGCCGTCCAGCACTCGGGCAGCCAGCCATCTCAGCGGATGGCACTCTACAGGATATTGGTCTGGCGAATCACGACGAAGCCGCCATTGGGGCCCGGGATCGCGCCACGCACCAACAACAAGTTGTTTTCCAAGTCCACGCCCGCCACTTTCAGGTTGCGGACGGTATTCTGCTCGGCACCGTAGCGGCCAGCCATCCGGCGACCTTTGAAAACGCGGGCTGGGAACGTATTGCATCCAGTCGAACCTGCGTGACGATGCACTTTCTTCACGCCGTGCGTCGCGCGCTGGCCGCTGAAGCCGTGTCGCTTCATGACACCCGCGGTACCACGCCCCTTCGAGATGCCCGTGACATCGACCGACTTCACATCGGCGAACACGTCAACCTTCAACTCTTGGCCGATCGTGGCATCAGAAACAGCGCCGCGAAATTCGCGAACGAAACGCTGGGGTTCGCAGTCCGGCTTGGGAGCCAATTCGGCCCCCGCGGCAGAGAGCCGCTTACTGCGCTTGCTTTCGAGTCGGGCGACATGACCACGCTGGCTGCGACTGGCCAAACGACGAGGCTTATCACCAAAACCGACCTGCACGGCCTCATAGCCGTCGCGGTCAGCGGTGCGGATCTGCAGGACGCGGCAGGGGCCGGCCTCGATCACGGTTACCGGGACCACTTTCCCGGACTCGTCAAAAATTTGCGTCATCCCGACCTTGCGGCCGAGTAATCCCTTGACCATCGCATTTGCCTTGTCGTCAGGTCGCCGACGGGAACGAGCAGCCGAAATGGCCGCGGTTTACCCGCCCAGCATCCGGTGCATACAAGTAACTCTGTAATTTCTTTCGTTTTGAACCAGTACCCGCTGAGCCCTGGGCCGACACGTCACACCGAGCCACCCGCTCATGCGACTGCCAGATCACCCACCCTCAAGCCGATACTCGCAGCACGAGCCACTTACGTTAGTGGCGGCTCGACGCCTTGATCTTGATATCCACCCCAGCGGGCAGACTCAGCTTGTTCAATGCCTCGATCGTCTTAGCTGTCGACTGCACGATATCAATCAAGCGCTTGTGAGTTCGAATTTCGAACTGCTGACGCGCTTTCTTATCAATATGCGGTCCGGACAACACCGTGTAACGCTCAATCCGCGTAGGCAGCGGAATCGGGCCGTGTACTTCCGAACCAGTGCGCTTCGCCGTGTCGACGATTTCCGCCGCACTTTGATCGAGGACTGAATGGTCATACGCTTCCATTCTGATGCGAATCGTCTCGTTCGAATGACCAGCCACTAAACGCTCCTCAAACAGCCGTGCGACGAGTTGCCAAACACAGGTTTACACACGCAGTCGCGAACTATCCCCCGCGAAGGGCGAACCGCAAATCCTAAGGTTTTTCACAGGGGCTGTAAACCCCTCCCACAATCAGATTTTCGAGCCCGGCGAGGTTCCCGTAACCGGCAATTCCGGTCCGAAATCATGCCCGGCCCGCTCGCTCAAGTAGCCCGCCCCCTACAAGAACGAGTCCAGCACCGCCGCCGGCGCCGCTCCGTAATGCGCGGGCGAAAGTGACGCTGACGCCCGCCCCTGGCTCAATCCACGCATGGCGCCCGAGTAGCCGAACAGCGTCGCCAGCGGCGCCTCGGCCTCGATCACGGTATTGCGACCGCGATTGAACGTGTGGGTGATGGTCGCCCGACGCTGCTGCAGATCGGAGACGAAATCGCCCATATATTCTTCTGGCGTCACGATTTCCAGCTTCATGATCGGCTCCAAAAGCACGATCCCCGCGGCCGCCAGCGCCTTGTGAAAGGCATCCGCCGCGGCACGGCGAAACGCCAGCTCGTTCGATTCTCCTTCGCGGGCTTCGCCCCCCACGACCGTGATTTTCACCTTCATCAGGGGATAGCCGAGCGACCCGCCCCCTTCGCCTTGCTGCGTCAAAACCTCGAGCACCGGCCCCAGAAAATCGGGCGGAATCGAATCGCCGGCCGCGGTCGTGACCATGACGGGCACGTCCCCTTCGAAGGGCTCGACGCGGATGCGCACCTTGGCGAAAAGTTGCTGCCCGCTCACAGCCTGGTGACATTCGCCCGTTGCTTCAACCGATTTTTGCACCGTCTCGCGATAGCTGACTCGCGGCTTATGGACGCGCACATTCAATTTGAAGTCGCGCAGCAGCCGGTGCTTGATCACTTCCAGGTGCAACTCGCCCATGCCGCTGATCAGGGTCTGACCCGTCTCTTCGCTTTCCTGGGCGCGGAACGTGGGGTCCTGCCGCTTCAGCATATCGAGCGCGTCGGAGAGCTTTTTACGCTCGGCCGAACTCTCGGGCTCGATCGCCATCGAGATCACGGTTTCGGGGAAGGCAATCGATTCCAGCAGGATCGGCTCTTTCGGATCGCACAACGTGTCGCCGGTCACCGAGTTGCGCAGGCCGATGATGCCGACGATGTCACCCGCCTCGACACGCTCGACCTGTTCGCGCCGGTCGGCCTGAATGTGCCACAACTGGCTGACGTTTTCTTTCTTGTCGGTGCGTGGATTGTAAGCGCGGGTGTTTCCCTTTAGCTCGCCGGAATAGACCCGTATGTAGTGCAGGTCGCCATGTTTGTCGGCCTGAATTTTGAAAACCAGGCCGCAAAAAGGCTCGTCCGTCGCTGGCTTGCGCGACAACGTACGATCCGGCTTCTTCGGGTCCGTTCCCTCGACCGCCGGCTTGTCAGCCGGACTGGGAAGGTAATAAGCGACCGCGTCCAGCACCGGCTGCACGCCCGCATGATCCAGTGCCGAGCCACACAACACCGGCACGACCAGGCTGTGAATCGTGGCCGAGCGAATCACACTGCGGATCAATTCCTCGGGAACGGGCTCTTCGGCCAGCAACAACTCGCCCAACTCGTTCGAGTAATCGAAGAGCTGATCGAGCATCTGCCCGCGCCACAGTTCGGCTTCGGCGTGCAAATCTTCGGGGATGTCGTGCTCGACGACTTCGGACCCCTGGCTCTCTTTGACGAACGTGAGCATTTTCATGCGCACCAGGTCGATCACGCCGCGAAAGGCCTCGGGCATGTGCGGCGGGCCGACGCCGATCGGAATCTGGATCGCCAGCGGGTTGCCTTCCAGCCGCTTGCGAATCTCGTCGAAAGTGCCAAAAAAATCGGCCCCTTCGCGGTCCATCTTGTTGATGAACGCCACGCGCGGCACCTGGTAGTGATCCGCCTGCCGCCACACGGTTTCGCTTTGCGCTTCGACCCCTTCGCGGGCGCTAAAGACCACCACGCCCCCGTCCAGCACGCGCAAGCTGCGCTCGACCTCGGCCGTGAAGTCAACGTGCCCGGGCGTATCGATCAGGTTGACGACCACGTCCCGCCACTGAAACGTGACGCAGGCCGAATTGATCGTAATGCCGCGTTCTTGCTCTTCCGGATCGTAGTCCGTCACGGTGTTGCCGCGGTCCACATCACCCATACGATGCGTGGCGCCGCTGTAGAACAACATCCGCTCGGTGAGCGTCGTCTTGCCGGCATCGATGTGTGCGATGATGCCGATATTGCGAAGTTGGGTGAGTTGTCGCGCCATGGCTGCAAGCCGCGGGAAAGATTGAAAATGTAGGGCCGACCCGTTCGTGCGTCGCCTGCCCAGGCGTCTCACGGCAAGTCCGGGCAAACGCAAAAATACGCTAGCGCAAAAATAACGCCGCGTGGGGCCCAAGCCCCCGACGCGGCGATGATATCTGTCGACGAATTACCAGGCGAAGTGCGCGAACGCCTTGTTGGCATCGGCCATGCGGTGAACGTTCTCGCGACGCGAAACGGCCGCACCTTCGCGGTGGAACGCAGCCACGAATTCTTCGGCCAGCTTCTCGTGCATGGGGCGCCCCTTCTTCTCACGCACCGCCAGCAGAATCCAGCGAATGGCCAACGATTGCTGGCGATTGCGGTTCACTTGCATCGGCACCTGGTAAGCGGCACCACCCACGCGCTTCGAGCGAACCTCGACCTCGGGCTTGACGTTGCTCACGGCCTGCGTGAAGACGTCAATCGGCTCGACATCCTTCACCTTATCCCGGACGATGTCGAGCGCCCCGTAGAAGACCCGTTGGCCGGTGCTCTTCTTGCCGTCGTGCATCAGGCAATTAATGAATTTCGAGGCCAGCAGCGAGCCGTAACGCGGATCAGGAGCGAGCGATTTACGGCTGGCAGTAATACGACCCATGGCAAGTATTCCGTCGCGATCTTCAGAGAAAATATTCGGTAATTAAATTCAATCGCTGTGCAAGCAGCACGCATTCGCAACAGCACGCCGGCAAACAGGGCATTAACCCTTCTTCGCCCCGTACAAGCTGCGCGATTGCTTACGCCCCGATACGCCCAGCGTATCAAGCGCACCGCGGACAACGTGATAGCGCACACCCGGCAAGTCGCGGACGCGGCCGCCGCGCACGAGCACGATCGAGTGCTCTTGCAAGCTGTGCCCTTCGCCCGGAATGTAAACCGTAACTTCCTTGCTGTTGCTCAGGCGGACGCGAGCGATCTTCCGCAGGGCGGAATTCGGCTTCTTCGGCGTCATCGTCTTGACCTGGAGGCACACGCCGCGCTTCTGCGGGCAGCGCTCCAAGACTGGCGACTTGCTGAACTTGCGCGGCTTGCGACGCGCTTTCTTCACGAGCTGATTGATCGTTGGCATGCGAGTTCTCTACGTTGCCGGCGATGGGCCGGCGATCCGTCAAATATTTACAAACCCTACAACTCGAACCGGATTCGCCAGGGCGAAACCAGTCCGTTATGAGGGAACTGCTTAAGCTACCCGATCCCCGGGGGCTGTCAAGACAAGCCTCGGGCGACGATCGGTATACATCACGACAGATTCGAATCTCTACTCGTCGCTCGACCTATTCTTCGACGTCTCCCCCCGAATCAGCCCCCCCTCCGCCCAGCAATGCGTCGAGACTCGACGGCACGCTACTCGAAGGAGTACTGCTCGACGGAAAACTACTCAAAGGAGCATGGCTCGCCGGAGCGCTCGTGGCGGTGTCCTTGCGGGCACCGTCCCCCGATGGCGTACCGTTCCCCTCGTTGCCCCCTTCCAACAGCGGGAAGCTGCGGGTGAGGATCCGATCCTTTTCGGCGGCCAAGGCTTCGAGCGCCTCGGGCCGAATGCGGACTTCGGATTCTTGATACGTGTGGAAACCGGTACCGGCAGGCACCAAGTGTCCAAGGATCACATTTTCCTTCAAACCCACCAGGCGATCGACCTTGCCGGCCAAGGCCGCCTCGGTCAGCACCTTCGTGGTTTCCTGGAAACTGGCGGCCGAGATAAAGCTGGCACTTTGCACCGCAGCCTTGGTAATGCCCAACAACTGCGTGCTGGCCGTGGCCGGCTTCGGACGGGTTCCCTTGGCCGAGTCGCCACCGAGCGCCTCGATCTGGGCGTTGACTTGCTCTAAGGCGTCCTTCGGTACGATCGATCCGGCGGCGAAATCGCTATCCCCCTTCTCGGAGATCTTCGAGCAGCCGGTCAGATTCTGATTCACGGCACGGAACTCGAAGCGGTCCATCACGCTGCCCGGCAGTAGCCCCGTATCGCCGACGCTCTCGATGCGCACCTTGCGAAGCATCTGAGCCACGATGATCTCGATGTGCTTGTCATCGATATCCACGCGCTGACTGCGGTAAACGTTCTGAATTTCGCGCACCAGGTAGTGCTGCACGGCCTCTTCGCCCGAAATGCGGAGAATGTCGTGCGGCACCAGCGGCCCGTCGACCAACGCCTCGCCGGCCCGAACGAAGTCTCCGGCATGAACGCGCAAGTGCTTGCCGTGCGACACCAGATGTTCGCGTTCGATGCCCGTCTCGCTGCGTACAACAATGGTCCGCTTGCCGCGGCGCTTCTCGCCCAACAGTTCGACGGTGCCGTCGACCTCGGCGATAACGGCCGGATCCTTCGGCTTGCGAGCCTCGAAAATCTCGGTGACTCGCGGCAGACCGCCGGTAATGTCCTGCGTACCGGACACTTCGCGCGGCGTCTTGGCCAGCAGGGTACCCGGAGAAATCTGGTCCCCTTCGTTCACTTCGATATGTGCCTTTTCGGGCATGTAATAGAAGTCGAGGATCTTGCCGCTCGAATCTTCCAGCACGACTTGCGGGTGCAACTCACCCTTGTGCTCGATGATCATCTTGCGTTGGTGACCGCTCGGATCGCGCTCGGCACGCATCGTTTCGCCTTCGATGACGTCTTCGTAGCGGACCTTACCACCCACCTCGGCCAGAATCGGAATACTGTGCGGATCCCATTGGCAGAGGACGGCGCCGATCTGCACCTCTTGGTTTTCGTCGACCATCAGGTTGGCACCCGCGGGAATTTCGTACTTTTCCAGCTCGCGTCCCTTGGGATCCAACAGCGAGATTTCGCCGTTCCGCGTCAGCACGACTTGCTGACCTTCGTCATTGCGCACGACCTTCAAGCGAGTGAACTTCGCGATACCTTGCTTCTTCGCGCGGATTTCGCTCTCTTCCACCGCGCGGGCCGCGGTACCACCGATGTGGAACGTACGCATCGTCAACTGCGTGCCCGGCTCGCCGATGCTTTGCGCGGCGATGATACCCACGGCCATCCCTTCTTCGACCATTGAGCTGGTCGAAAGGTCCATGCCGTAGCACCGCCGGCAGACACCCAGGGTCGCGTCGCAAGTCATTGGGCTGCGGACCTGGATCTTCTCCAGTCCCAGCTCTTCGATACGGCGGGCGATTTCCCCGGTGATCAGTTCGTCCTCGCGAACCAGCACGTCGTCCGTGATCGGATTCACGATGTTGGCCCGGCTCACGCGGCCGCGGATCGAATCCGCCAACCGCACTTCCACCTTCTCGCCGCGGTAAATCACACCCTTGGTGATACCTTGGGTCGTGCCGCAATCCTCCATCGTGATCACGACGTTTTGCGCCACGTCGGCCAGCTTACGCGTCAAGTAACCGCTGTCGGCCGTCTTCAAGGCCGTATCGGCCAGACCCTTGCGGGCACCGTGCGTCGAGCTGAAGTACTCGAGCACCGACAAGCCTTCGCGGAAGTTCGCCTTGATCGGCGTCTCGATAATCTGACCCGACGGCTTGGCCATCAAACCACGCATACCGGCCAACTGGCGAATCTGCTCGACACCACCGCGGGCACCGGAGTGCGCCATCAGGTAGATCGGGTTCACATAGCCCGGCGCCCGTTGATCGTTCTCGAGCTCGGCCATCATTTCGGTCGTGATCCGTTCGCGAGCGTGCGTCCAGGCGTCCAGCACCTGGTTGTAGCGCTCGACCTCGGTGATCACACCGCGTTGATACAACTTCTGGAACTTGAGCACCGTCTTTTCCGCGTCGCCGATAATCTTCGACTTCGTCGGCGGCGTGATCAAATCGTCCGTGGCGAACGACAGACCGCTCTTAGTGCTGGAACGGAAGCCCGTCCGGTTCATGTCGTCCAGCAAGTCGATCGTGGCTCGCCGGCCTAGGATCGCATAGCAGTCCGAAATGACCTTGGCCAACTCGCTGGACCGCATCGGAATGTTGTAGAAGTACATCCCGTCGGGCAGCACGTCGTTGAACATGACGCGCCCGACGGTTGTTTCGATCAGCGCGCCCGCCACGCCTTCCTGTTCCCCTTCGGTCTTCAGACGGCGCGAGGGGGGAAGCTTGACCTTGATCCGCGCGTGCGTGTCGACCTTGCCCAACGAGTACGCCAGGTGGACCTCGGCGAACGAGCTGAAGCACATGCCGTCCCCCTGACGGTCCGGCAACGACATCGTCATGTAATAGCAACCCATCACGACGTCCTGTGACGGGCTAATGATCGGCGCGCCATTGGCCGGGCTGAAGATGTTGTTGGTCGACATCATCAGCACGTGAGCTTCGACCTGGGCCTCGATCGACAGCGGCAAGTGCACCGCCATCTGGTCACCGTCGAAGTCCGCGTTGAACCCGCGGCATACGAGCGGGTGCAGCTTGATGGCGTTGCCTTCGACCAGCGTCGGCTCGAAGGCCTGAATGCCGATGCGGTGCAACGTAGGAGCACGATTCAACAGCACCGGATGGTTGCGGATCACCTCTTCGAGGATATCCCACACCTCGTCATCCTTGCGCTCCAGCATCTTCTTCGCGCTCTTGATCGTGTCGGCGTGGCCGAGCTCCTTCAAGCGGCGAATGATGAACGGCTGAAACAATTCGAGCGCGATCTTCTTCGGCAGACCGCACTGGTGCAGCCGCAAGGCCGGACCAACCACGATCACGCTACGTGCCGAGTAATCAACGCGCTTGCCCAACAGGTTCTCGCGGAAGCGCCCTTGCTTCCCCTTGATCATGTCGGTCAGCGATTTCAGCGGGCGATTGCTGGAACCGAGCACCGGGCGCTTGCAGCGGTTGTTGTCGAACAGGGCGTCGACCGACTGCTGCAGCATGCGTTTTTCGTTGCGGATGATCACTTCCGGCGCGTTCAGATCGACCAGCTTCTTCAACCGGTTGTTGCGGTTGATGATGCGGCGGTAGAGGTCGTTCAAATCGCTAGTCGCGAAATTGCCCGAGTCCAATAGCACCAAAGGCCGCAGATCCGGCGGAATCACCGGAATCACGTCCAGGATCATCCATTCCGGCTTGTTGTCGCTGTCGCGGATCGACTCGACGATCTTCAACCGGTTGATCAGGTCTTTTTGCTTTTGCTTCGAGCCGGTCTCGGCCAGGTCCTTGCGCAGGTCATGCGACAACTGCACCAGGTCGAGCGCCATCAGCAGCTTGCGGACCGCCTCGGCCCCCATGTCGGCGTCGAACGAACCGTCGCCGTATGTTTCGCGCGCCGTGCGATACTCTTCCTCGGTCAGCAACTGCTGACGCTTTAACGGCGTGTCCTTCGGATCGACGACGACGTAATCCTGGAAGTAGATCACCTTCTCCAGGCTCGTGGTCTTCATGTCCAACAGGTTGCCCAACCGGCTGGGCATAGCCTTGAAGAACCAGATATGCGCCACTGGCGCGGCCAGCTCGATGTGCCCCATGCGCTTGCGGCGCACGCGGCTATGCGTGACCTTCACGCCGCAGCGGTCGCAGATCATGCCCTTGTACTTCATCCCGCGGTACTTGCCGCAGGCGCATTCCCAGTCCTTTTCCGGGCCGAAAATGCGCTCGCAGAATAGCCCGTCTTTTTCCGGGCGGTACGTGCGGTAGTTGATCGTCTCGGGCTTTTTCACCTCGCCGAACGACCAGCTACGAATATCGTGCGGCCGGGCCAGGCTGATCTTCACCGACGCGTAATCGTTAATCCGATCGTAAGAGCTTTCGCCAGTACTCACTTTAGGGGCTCCTTATCGGGTCACCGGACGGTGATCAAATCTCTGTTCTATTGACGAACTCGGCCGCTCCGGCCCGGCCATCCTGCCGAGGCCCTGCGGACCAATCGCTCGTCAACCTGGAATCAAAACGCGCTGCGCGCCGGCCATGCGGGTATTGCCGGCACACAGGGCAGCTATACGCGGCGCTTCTCCAACTGCATATTCAAGCCGAGGCCGCGAATCTCGTTCGTCAAAACGTCGAAGCTGGCGGGCGTGCCGGCCTCGAGCGTGTTCTCTCCCTTGACCATCGATTCGTAAATCTTGGTACGTCCTTCGACGTCGTCGCTCTTCACCGTCAGCAACTCTTGCAAGATGTACGCGGCGCCATAGGCCTCGAGCGCCCACACTTCCATTTCCCCGAATCGCTGTCCGCCGAAGCGGGCCTTGCCACCCAGCGGTTGCTGCGTGATCAGCGAGTACGGACCGGTCGACCGGGCATGTACCTTGTCGTCCACCAAGTGGTGCAGCTTGAGCATGTAGATGTAGCCCACGGTCGTCTCTTGCTCGAGCGGTTCGCCGGTGCGGCCGTCGTGCAGCTGCGCCTTGCCGTGACGAGGTAGATTTGCCTCGACCAGGCAGTTGCGAATCACTTCCTCAGTCGCTCCGTCAAATACCGGCGTAATCGCCTGGAAGCCCAGCTTCGCGCCGGCCCAACCCAGGTGCGTCTCGAGAATCTGACCGACGTTCATACGACTGGGCACGCCCAGCGGGTTGAGCAGGATCTGCACCGGTGTTCCGTCCGCCAAGAAGGGCATGTCCTCGCGAGGTAGAATCTTCGCGATGACTCCCTTGTTACCGTGACGGCCGGCCATCTTGTCGCCCACCGAAATCACACGCTTGGCCGCGACATAGACTTTGACCATCTGCAGCACGCCGCTGCGCAGCTCATCGCCGCGCTTCATCGAGTTGAGCTTGCGATCGCAATCGTCGATCGCCGTCTCGACCGTGGGCCACAGCGTCTTGAACGACTTCTCGACCTCGGTCTTGCGCTGCGGGCTGCGGATATCCAGCTTCTCCAAGCGGAAGTTCCTGGCCTGCTCGGCCACGAACTTGTGCTCCTGGTCGCGCACCAGCGGGTTGCCTTCCTCGTCGGTCAGCTTGCGCTGCAGAACCGTCTCCAGCTCTTCGACCATCGCGCCGAAAGTCTGGGCGATGCGGGCGTTGCCTTCGGATTCGGCCTCTTTCAAGGCTTTTTCGAACGCCTTTCGTTCATCTTCCGACAGGCTCAGCCGGCGCGAGAACTTCTGCGTGTCGATCACGATTCCTTCCACGCCAGAGGGAACTTCCAGCGAGTCGTTCTTCACGTCTTCGCCGGCACGACCGAAAATCGCGTGCAGCAATTTCTCTTCGGGCGTCAGCTCCGTCTTCGACTTCGGCGAGACCTTGCCCACCAGGATGTCGCCCGGCCGGACATAGGTACCGATCCGCACGATGCCGCCGTCATCGAGATTGCGCAGGGCCTTCTCGCTGACGTTGGGAATATCGCGGGTGAACTCTTCGCGTCCCAGCTTGGTTTCGCGAATTTCGATATCGAACTCTTCGATGTGCAGCGAAGTGTACGTATCGTCCTTCACCAGGTCTTCGCTGATGATAATGGCGTCTTCGAAGTTGAAGCCGTCCCAGGCCATGAAGCCCACCAGGACGTTGCGTCCCAGTGCCAACTCACCTTGGAAGGTGGCGGCACCGTCGGCCAGCACGTCCCCCTTCTCGACCTTCTGCCCCAGTTCGATGATCGGCTTTTGGTTCTGGCAGGTGCGCTCATTCAGCCCCACGAACTTGCGCAGCGGGTAGACTTCCGAGCCGATCTCAATGCGAGTGGAATCGACGTAGGTGACGGTTCCCTTCTTGCGGGCTCGCACGAGCATGCCCGAATTCTGCGCGACGTCGCGCTCCATGCCCGTCGCCACGATCGGCGGTTCGGTCACCAACAGCGGCACGGCTTGCCGCTGCATGTTCGAACCCATCAACGCGCGGTTCGCATCGTCATGTTCCAAGAACGGGATCAACCCGGCCGACACGCCCACCATCTGGCTGGGCGCGACGTCCATGTATTCGATCTTGTCGATCGGCGCCAACTCGAAGTCGGCACGGTACCGGGCGATGATCGTCTCGCCCTGCATCTTCCCCTTCTCGACCGGCGTATCGGCCGGAGCCAGGTACGCTTCGCTTTCTTGATCGGCACGCAGCCAGACGACCTCGTCGGACAGCTTCCCCTTGTTCACCTTCCGATACGGGGTGACCAGGAAGCCGTACGAATCGACGCCGGCGTAAATGCCCAAGCTCGAAATCAAACCGATGTTCGTTCCTTCCGGCGTCTCAATCGGGCAGATACGGCCGTAGTGCGAAATGTGTACGTCGCGCACTTCAAAGCCGGCTCGCTTGCGATTCAAACCGCCAGGGCCGAGGGCCGACAAGCGGCGCTCGTGCGTGAGCATCGACAGCGGATTCGTCTGATCCACGACTTGCGACAGCTCGCCACGACCGAAGAAGTATTCGATTGCTGCCGAGATGCTTTTCGGATTGATCAGGCTGCGCGGCGTCAAATCCTCGACGTCCTTCAAGCTCATGCGCTCTTGGACGGTGCGGCGCAGCTTGAGGAAGCCTTTGCGTAGTTCGTCACAGGCCAGCTCGTCGATCGTGCGCAGACGGCGATTACCCAGGTGATCGATATCGTCGATCTCGAAGCCGGCGTCATCCGCACGCAGATGCAACAGGTACTTGATCGAGGCGATCAAGTCTTCGGGCCGCAGCGTCATCTCGGTTTCGGGGGTTTTCAGCGCCAGCTTGCGATTGATGCGGAACCGACCGACCTTGCCCAGGCGGTAACGATTCGTATCGAAGAACTTCTCGAAGAACAACGAGCGCGCCTTCTCCAGTTGCGGCGGATTGCCCGGCCGCAGACGCTGGTAGATCTTCAGCAGCGCTTCTTCATGGCTGGCCGTGTTGTCTTCCTGCAAGCAATTGAAGATCAACGGGTCTTTGACGTCCGGCATCACTTCGACCGACGACAGGCCCGAGGTGCAGATCAACTCGGCCGCGTTCTTAGTGATCTTCTGGCCGCTTTCCAGGATGATTTCGCCGGCCCGCTCGCTGGACGACGGGTAGACGACGTCATTGACCGCGATTTTGCCTTCCAGCTTGCCGGCACTGCGCCCGTCCACGACCGTTTCGTTCGCCGTCTCGTAGAAGCAACGGATGAGCTGCGCATTCTGGCTGTACTTGGCGTCCATCGCCCGCAGCAACATCATCGCCGAGAACTTGCCGCTCTGGTCGATGCGGACCGTCAGGCTGTCCTTCTTGTTGACATTCAGCTCGATCCAGCTACCGCGCTCGGGAATGATGCGGCAACTATGCAGTCGCTTGTCGGTCCCTTCGATATCGCTGACGAAGTCGACGCCCGGGCTGCGGTGCAACTGGCTCACCACGACGCGCTCGGCACCGTTGATGATGAACTCGCCGCCGCCGATCATGATCGGCATGTCACCCAGGTAGACCTCTTCCTCGATCGGCTGTTCCTTGGTCAGGCGCAGCCAGACCTTGAACGGCCGGCCGTAGGTCAGTCGCAACTGCCGGCATTCATCCGGCTCGTAACGCGGCTTTCCAAGTTCGTAGCGCAGGTATTCCAGGCGCAGCGTCTTGTCGTAGCTCTCGATCGGGAATATCTCGCGCAGCACACCCTCGAGTCCCTCGTCCTTGCGGGCGTCATGACTGGACTCGAGTTGCAGAAATGCCTGGTAGCTGCGTGTTTGGATCTCGGTGAGATCGGGGATGCCGTGATGTTCCTGGATCGAGCCGAAGCGACGGACTTCTTGCGGGCGGAGACGTCGTTCTGCCGAAGTGGCCATGTGGAATCGTGCTCCTACGTTGTCGTCAAGCGTTCACGAGCGAGGCAATCCGGTCTAGCGGCGCGCAGGCGCTTGCGCGTCGATCGCCCAACTACGGTTCGCTCGAAGGTTAACAGAGGCCAAGCTATCGCGGCCCAAGCTGGCACGACTCGCACAAGCGAGTATCGCGCTCGGACACGCTCCCGTGGTCGCAAGAGTCGCTCTACTTGATCGAGACCTTCGCGCCCGCTCCCTCGAGTTCCTTCTTGAGCTTCTCGGCGTCTTCCTTGGAGATGCCCTCCTTGATCTTGCTGGGAACACCCTCGACAAGATCCTTGGCCTCTTTCAGGCCCAAACCGGTCGCCGCACGCACGACTTTGATCACGCCGATCTTCTGGTCGCCGAAGGCTTCCAGCACGACGTCGAACTCGGTCTTCTCGGCCGCCGGAGCCGCAGCGCCAGCGTCGGCAGGGCCAGCCATGACCACCGCACCACCAGCCGCCGGCTTGATGCCGTACGTGTTTTCCAAGTAATCGCTCAGTTCCTTGGCCTGCTTGAGCGTCAACTCGACAATCTTGTCCCCGAGCTCCTTGGTCGACGAGGAATATTCCAGGGTCGCTTCAGTCATGGTCGTTCGATCCTTTCACGCTGTGGCATTACCGGTGGGCCGACGTCGGAGATTCCGGCAAGGCAACTGTTAACGGGCTATGGTTTGGTGATTTGTTCCGAATTCGCGTTACGACTTACGTTTTACGTTCTAAAAAAGGCGTTCGAAAAAGAAGGCTTCATCGACGATCACTACCCGGCGGACGCTTCCGTTGCCGGCGCTTCACCTGCCGGCGCTTCACCTGCCGGAGCGTCGCCAGCGGGCGCTTCGTCTGCTCCTTCTTCTCCTTCTCCCTTTTGCTTGATCTGGCTCGCCAGGGCACCGCCGACGCTGGTCAACTGACTGACCAGATTCGCACCCGGTGACAAGATCTGACCCACCAAGATGCTCAACTGCTCTTGGCGGCTGGGCCACTTGCTGACCTGTCGCACTTGGTCGGCCGTCAGCGCCTCGCCATCCATGACGCCCCCTTGAGGCGTCAGCGGCGCAAATAGCTTGTCGTCCGAAAATCGAATGATGTCCTTGGCCAGCGAGACGATGTCCTCGCCTCCCCAGACCGCGGCCAACGAACCTTCCAGGCTCTGGAAACCCGCCGCCAGCGAGGTCCCTTCAGCCGCCCGGCGGGCCAAGCTGTTCTTGACCATGACCATCTGGATGTTCTTGTCGCGGAGCTGCTTTCGCAACGCGCTATTGGTGTTGGCCGTGAGTCCGGTCAACGACACCAGCAGCAGGGCATCAACCCCGTTCCAGCGCTGTTTCAGATCATCCATCAACAGATTTTTGACGAATTTGCTCATGTTTCGCTCGTGTTCGCTCGTATCGGCGTTCGCAACTTCACCAGCCCGGAGTTAGGAAATTAACCGCTGGCCGGCAGTGCGCGTCTTAGTAGTTTTCTGTCGTGATAGTTATCAGGCCGCGATGCGGACACCCGGGCTCATCGTCCCGCTGACCGCGATGCTCTTTACGTAATGCCCCTTCACGCCGGCGGGCTTGAGGCCGTGGATGTAGTCGATGAACGCTTGAATGTTCTCGGCCAACTGCTTGGCTTCGAAGCTCAGCTTGCCGACCACCGCGTGAACGATGCCCGTTGCATCGTTGCGGAATTCCACCTTACCGGCTTTGTATTCCTTGACCGTCTTGGCGATTTCTTGCGTCACCGTTCCAGCACGGGGCGAGGGCATCAAACCGCGCGGCCCCAGCACGCGTCCCAGTGGACCGACCAACCCCATCATGTCCGGGGCGGCGATGCACACGTCGAACTCGGTCCAACCGTCCTTGATCTTCTTGGCCAACTCGTCGGCTCCCACCTCGGCAGCCCCCGCCGATTTAGCTTGCTCGGCCAGGTCCCCCTTGGCGAAGACCACGACCCGCAACGACTTGCCGATACCGTGCGGCAACACGATCGAACCGCGCACCAGTTGATCGGCCTGCTTGGCATCGATCCCCAGACGCATCGCGATTTCGACCGATTGATCGAACTTCGTCGTGTTGAACTGCTTCAAAATCGTGACAGCTTCGCCGACGGTAACCGGCGTCTCGCCAGGCGCCTTGGCAATCGCGGCAGTCATTCGTTTGGTGGTCTTTGGCATCGTTGTACTTCGCGGTTTCGTGCTACGTGCGTGTGGTTCGTTTTGACGCTGTTCGTTTCGACGCTACTACCGGCGGCGTTGTCTTCAGTAACGCTGCCGCAGGTAACGTCTTTAATCTTCGACCGTTACCCTTCGACCGTAATTCCCATGCTGCGTGCGGTCCCTTCGACCATCCGCTTAGCATGCTCGACATCGCGGGCATTGAGGTCGGCCATCTTCAATTTCACGATGTCCGCGATCTGGGCCGAAGTCACCTTGCCGACCTTCTCCTTGTTCGGCACGCCCGACCCCTTGGCGATCGCGGCAGCTTGCTTCAACAGTGCCGCGGCCGGCGGACTCTTCGTATAGAACTCGAAGCTGCGGTCGTTGTAGACCGTGACGACCACCGGAATCGGCATGCCGCCGGCGTCGCGCGTCTTCTCGTTGAACTGCATGACGAATTGTCCCAGGTTGACGCCGAAGCGCCCCAGCGACGTACCAACCGGCGGCGCCGGGGTTGCCTGGCCACCGGGGACCTGAAACTTCACCTGTGCGACCATCTGCTTCGCCATGACCCGTCTTCACTCTAAAAGTGTTGTCGTTGATTCAAAACAGCCGGCCTGTATGACTGCCGGCCCAAATAACAGCCGGCCCAGCAGCTCTTGCTACAGCGCCTCGATCTGCCAGTATTCCAATTCGACGGGGGTCGAGCGGCCGAAAATATTGATCATCACGGTCACGCGACCGTTCTGTTCGTCGATGCTGTCGACGTCCCCTTCGAAATTCTCGAACGTCCCTTCTGTGATCTTCACGCGGTCCCCCGGCTTACAGCTGATCTTCAGCTTCGGGGCCTCGTCGGTCTTCTCTTCCGCCTTCGAGACGATGCGGCTCACTTCGCTGGGCAACATCGGGCTGGGCTTTCCGCCTGACCCGGTGAAATCGCCGATGCCTGGCGTCTCGCGCACCAGGAACCACGACTCCTCGTTGATTTCCATGTTCACGACGATGTAGCCGGGATAGAGCTTGCGCTTCACCACCCGTTTCTTACCCGCCTTGAACTCCGAAACGGTTTCCGTCGGAACGATGATCTCGCCGAAAAATCCCTGCAGCCCCGCGATCTTGATCCGGCGCTCCAGCGCGTCGCGAATCGAATCTTCGCGGTTGCTCTGCACCTTCAAGATGTACCAATGACGTTCGCCGGTCGGCTCGGGCGCCGCCTCTTCGATCGGAGCCGCCGTGCCGTCACCGCCGTCGTTTTGGCGAAGAGCCCTGGCAGCGGCGGCCGACTCTTCGGCCTCCGTTACAGCGTGGACATCGACGTGCGTGGAACTCGCTTCTGCCTCAGGCGTCGCGTGCAGTTCCCCCGCGCCAACTTCCAGCGGAGAATCGCCACCAGCAGCCATCGGCTCATCCAGCGGTTGGTTCATTTCGTCCATCGCGACCTAGCTTTTCCGCGCCACGCTTTTCGGGCCCCCGAGATT
The DNA here is from genome assembly GCA_036499395.1 of Pirellulales bacterium. NCBI lineage: Bacteria > Pseudomonadati > Planctomycetota > Planctomycetia > Pirellulales > Pirellulales bacterium. Next base: position 14,764 of record DASYDW010000062.1, on the reverse strand, counting down.
CCGAGGAACACCCTTACCACACCCTTAACCCAATACGCCCAGCAATTTCAGCAGTCCGCGCCACAGCAAGTCATATCCGAACAGGATGATCGCCAGTCCGAAGATCGTGAAAATCACGACCAGCGTGGCGCGAAACATCTCAGCTCGCGAAGGCCAAGAGACTTTGTTCATCTCGGCTTCGACGGCAATCAAAAAGTCAGCGATCCACGCCATGTTAACGGCCCGGAAGGCCAGCCACACCCCGCTGGCCACGAACGCAATCGGCACCAGATAACGAGCGTATCCGTTGACCGCGTCGTACGTCGCTCGTCCGCCGTCGCCGTCATCGGCGAGCAGCACATTCGTCAGCGGCAGCACTTTGTCGCTCATGTAATCCAGCAGGGACCAGCCCGCCAGAACCACGATCACCGCCAGGATGATAAACGTGACCTGCCGAGCAATCCGGCCCTGACTTCGTTTATAGAAGCCCAGGCTGAACAGGTCGCGCCACAGGGCGCTGACAGCGGTATTTCCCTCTTTCATCATGGAACGGCTATCCTAGCGCGACGACTCCCCGGAGGTGAGCTTCGTGCTCCAGTGATGGATCGGGCCACCACAAGCCGACCAATCGACTTGCCGCCCGGACCTTGTTCAGCTCTGCCAAACGCAACACAACGACCGACGCAACACCAGCTACACTCCCCACGCACTCACTCTCGGCAGCGACGAAACCTGGTTCGACCCCGCTTTGCGGGGCGAGCAGTTCAGACCAGCCATCCGTCGCAACAATCATGGCAGGGGCGGCGGGAATCGAACTCGCAACCTCTGGTTTTGGAGACCAGCGCTCTGCCAGTTGAGCTACGCCCCTATGATCACCTTATTGCCAAGCTGGTCATCGCGGCGGCGATCGTGCCACCGCGATAACCGCTCGATTACCTCAATTACTCGAGAATCTTCGTAACGACGCCCGAACCGACCGTCTTGCCACCCTCGCGAATAGCGAAACGGACACCGTCGTCCATCGCGATCGGGCTGATCAGCTCGATCGCCAGACGAGCATTATCGCCGGGCATGCACATTTCGGCATCGCCCATCAGGTTCGAGCTGCCCGTGACGTCGGTCGTGCGGAAGTAAAACTGCGGACGATAGCCGCTGAAGAACGGCGTGTGACGGCCCCCTTCTTCCTTCGACAAGACGTACACCTCGGCCTCGAACTTGGTATGCGGCGTGATCGAACCGGGCTTGGCCAACACCTGGCCACGCTCGATGTCGTCGCGCTTGATACCACGCAATAGGCAGCCGACGTTGTCACCAGCTTGACCCTTATCCAGGGTCTTGTTGAACATTTCCACGCCCGTGACGATGACCTTGCGACCTTCCTTCGTCAAACCGACGACTTCGATTTCGTCACCGACGTTGACGACGCCGCGCTCGATACGACCGGTGGCCACGGTACCGCGACCTTCGATCGAGAACACGTCTTCGACCGCCATCAGGAACGGCTTGTCGACTTCGCGGATCGGCTCCGGAATGTAGGCGTCCACCGCCTCGAGCAACTCGCCGATGCACTTGTTCGCGGCCGGATCCTTCGGATTATCGTAGGCCGGACGAGCGGCGCCACGGATGATCGGGATGTCGTCGCCGGGGAAGCCGTAGTGAGTCAACAACTCACGCAATTCCATCTCGACCAGCTCAAGCAACTCGGGATCGTCGACCAGATCGCACTTATTCAAGAACACGACCAACGCCGGCACACCGACCTGGCGAGCCAACAGGATGTGCTCGCGGGTCTGCGGCATCGGGCCGTCGGCAGCCGACACGACCAGGATCGCACCGTCCATCTGAGCGGCGCCGGTGATCATGTTCTTGATGAAGTCCGCGTGCCCGGGACAGTCGATGTGGGCATAGTGGCGCTTCTCGGACTCGTATTCGACGTGACTGACGGCAATGGTGACGGTCTTCGTCTCGTCGCGGACCGTACCGCCCTTGGCGATATCCGCATAAGACTTGAAGCTCGCCAAACCCTTGGCCGCCTGAACAGCGATCAGGGCACCAGTCAAGGTCGTCTTGCCGTGGTCAATGTGGCCGATCGTGCCGACGTTGACGTGCGGCTTCTTGCGCTCAAAGTTCGCTTTAGCCATTGCTATCCATTCTCCCTTGTTTGGGCTGTCCTACTTATTGCTAATGCAATTCCGTCAAAAGAAGCTGCTGATGGGACTCGGACCCATGACCTCGTCCTTACCAAGGACGCGCTCTACCAGCTGAGCTACAGCAGCCTGCGTCGGCCGATGAAGACGGCACTGGTACTCTGCGGCGTCTTGCGACAACGGGCCGTGGGCATGGCGGGGCAGTCAAATCGCCTTACGCCGATCCGCCTGGCCCGTACATCAGTCGATTACCTTTCCTACGATCACACTCCGAACACGCTTCACGAATCCAACACTCACCCTGATTACCCAGCAATCACTGCCGCCGGCTGTTGGCAATCACTGCCGTCGGCAAAGCGGGTGAAGGGAATCGAACCCTCGTCTTCAGCTTGGAAGGCTATTGCTCTACCATTGAGCTACACCCGCACTTCGCAGATCCGCCCTCCCACTCACACACTCTTTCTCGCCGCCACTCCTCCTCGCCGCCACTCTCTCTCGCCGTTTGACTCGTATTACTGGCCGCTTCCGTATTACTGCCGACCTAGTATCGCCGCCGCTAGCGCGGTTCTTGGGGTAATGGGGGGTACAGGATTCGAACCTGTGAAGGCATAGCCATCAGATTTACAGTCTGACCCCTTTGACCGCTCGGGAAACCCCCCGTCGGCTCTCTACTTCTCCCGCAACGATTCTCACAAAAAGGGGCCAACTATCCGGTCACCGCCGCACACTTCTGGACGAAGCTAGCGGAGGGACTTGAACCCACAACCTGCTGATTACAAATCAGCTGCTCTGCCAATTGAGCTACGCTAGCCTGTGAGAACCCGCCACGAAAACCAGTAAATATAATGATCTTCTCCGCCGCTGCAATATCTTCGGCATTGAATTTGAAACGACCGCGACTCTTCGCGGCGCAAACATCTCAATGCATCACAATCCCAATGAGCCCCCAGGCTGAACGAACCAAGAAGCCTAACGAACCAGGAAAAAACCGCCAAGGAAGTAACTAACGTCGCCTGACCACCGGGTGGGCGGCCAATTAACCGAGCTTTAAGACCGAATCGGCCTGCACATTAAGACCGAAACCGAGCTGCGGGGGCGACCTTCCTTTCGAGCTAGATCCGCTGACTTGCGGCGCCACGAAAACACGCCACCAGAGAATCTCCCTGGCGGCGTGCAAAATTCGATTCTCGAATTGTAGCAAGTTCCCGGCGGAAGGCTAACCCCCGGGTGGCAAATTCTGGACCGCTTACAGTCCGGCGCTTTCCAGACCGGAGCTTTACAACCCCGGGATCTCGATATGCTCTTCCTCGGCCGCACGTCGCAGCTTGTCCAAGGCTCGCGCCTCGATCTGGCGAATGCGCTCCTTGGTGACGCCCATTTCGGCCCCAACCTCTTTCAAGGTCAAGGGTTCGTGCCCACGAGACAGGCCAAACCGGCTGATGATGATCTTCTGCTCGCGCTCGTCCAGCCGCTCCAGGATCTTGCCGATCTGCCGCTCACGCAGCGTCTGGGCACTTTCCTGGGCGTACTGATCAGAACGACCATCCTCGGTTGCCGAGAACATCTCGCTCGTGCTCGTACGGTACCGGTCCCGATGCTTTAGCTCGTCCGGTATCGTGCGGGCAAAGTTCTTCATGATCGCCCAACTGGCGTACGTGCTGAACTTGTTTCCGCGGGCAAAATCGAACTTCTCTACCGCTCGGATCAGCGACATGTTGCCGTCGCTGACCAATTCGAAGAAGTTGTCCGATGGTCCCACGTGCCGCTTAGCAATCGACACGACCAACCGCAGGTTCGCCCGGACGATTTGATTCTTCGTCGTTACGGCGTCCTCGTAGCTGCGCTCAATCTGGTCCATCACCACGCTGCGCGCCCGCTGCGGATCGAGCGTCGACCGCAGCTTGTTGGCGCGGTATTTCAGGTAGTTCAACTTGCGGAACAAGTGAACTTCCTGCTCACGCGTCAACAGCGGCACTTCGTACAGGCTTGCCAGGTACGTCGGCAGCCCACTCGGCAGCCGCGGCTTCTTCGGCGGCGGCGAGGCCTCGGGGGGCTGACCCAGCACCACCTTTTCGGCGTTTGATCGGGCAAACAGCGGATTGTCGATGTAATCCAGCGGCAGTTCCATGATCCGCAGGGCCCGCATCTCGTGAATCACACGGTAGATGCTGGTCTTCGTGCGGCAGTGGCTCTTGGCCAACGCCTCGACCGAAATCCCGCGGCGGTACTGCTGATAAATCTTCTTTTTCGTGGCTTCGTCCAACGGCCCGGTCGACTCCGGAAAGACGGCCGCTTCCGGGTGATCCTGGTCGAATTGCTTGAGCGTGTAGCGGATCGTCTCGACGCTTCGCCCCATCCGCTCAGCCAAACGACGTGTGACCTCGGCAGGGCAGCCGCCGGCCTGGGCCAGGCGACGGGCCTTGAGCACGATCGCCTCGCGCTCTTCGGCGGTTAGCTGGCTGAAATTGCTGCCGCGGCGAACCCGGTCCTCGTTACTAGCAACGAAGCGATCCACCGAGCTCTTCAAGAACCCGACCCGCTTGCGCCCCTGGAACAGGAAGCGGCGGCTCACCAGTCCCTGACGGCGCCAGCGCGAGATCGTCTTGGTCGAAACCTTGAATCGCTTGCTCAGTTCGCTGACTGTCAGGACAGGTTCCGGAACGGCATCAGCCGCGACATCGGCGGCGTCCGAGACGTCCTCGATGAACAGTTGCAGATCGTGCTTGGCATGCCGGCCCGACAAACGAACGTCCGGCGAGGTTTCCGGCCTGAAATCGGTCAGCCGGTAGAAGAGATATTCGTAGGTGTACGTCCGCTTGGGATCGAGCTCGTCGAGCAGCTTCTCGGCCCGATCGACCTGGGCGAGCTTACGCTCACGCGGGGCGAAGCGTACTTGTTGATCGCGTAATTCACGGATGGCAGGGCTTAGATAATCGCTATGCATGGTACCCTTCCTCTTCCTTGTCACCCTGTCGGTTTTCCCTGCGGCTCCTGCGCCCGACAAAGCATATCCTGTACATCACACGGTTCTTTCTACGGAGCCAGTCATAGGCTCTGCGTGAACGAACCGCCTTTACTCCTGCGTGACTGGACCCGGCTTACTTCTCCTCCTAATACCGTCCGACGAACGTGATCTTTCACAAAAATCGCGGCCCTTTATCGGCCGGCCGAGCCCAATCATTTAATAGTCCTACGTAACAAAGTGTCCAGTGGACCATCAAAAGTTCGCGTTTGACTTCGAAATCTTTGCTTCCCCTCCAAGAGGCGGGGAAGCGACAGTCGTGCGGAGATGGAGCATAAGTCGTGCCGACGGCTAGCATTCCGACTTTTGGGCTCCCCATCGTGGCCCCGCCCAGCACCGGCCAATGCGTATCATCCACGAACCACCCAGGTTAGCGCTACGCAGCCGACTTACCGCCCGCAAGTGGTAGTTTCGAAGAAACTTTGCATTTTCGCCAATTCTTCGTGCATGCGCTGGTTCAGATGCTGGCAGTGCTAGCCCCCGGCTCGCGTCGATTTCGCTTGAACTGTACCCGGTCAAAACGTCGATTTAGCGATTCGTAAGGATGCGCCTTGGGTCGCTTACGTCCCGAGCGGCTGCCGATCAGGTAAGGAAACCTTCGATGCTGCGAAAATTCCGCGTTCCGCGGGTTGTCTTGATCTTGGCTCTTTCGATCGTCTCGGGCCGCGTGCGAAGTGTGCGCGCCGAGGAGTACACGCTAACCAGCGGCCGCGCGGCGGGCGAAATCTCGCAGGTCGAGATTCTCCTCGAAGTCGGCGGCGAGCTGCTGGTCAAGGACGAGAAAGACAAAAAGGCCCATCAGCTGAAAACCAGCGTCGTCGGCACGATGGTTTACGACGAGCGCTTGGCCGCGGCCGCCACGGCCTCGTCCAGCCGCGGCGTACGGCAATACCGCCGTTGCGACGCGGTGATCAAGATCGACAAAGGAACCGCCAAGGCCCGGCTGCGTGACGATCGCCGCCTGCTGGCCGTGGCCGCTGACGAGCGGACCGCGACCATGTTTTGCCCGGTCGCTCCGCTGTCGCAAGAAGAGCTCGATCTCATTGAAATCCCGGCCTCGAGCCTGTTGGTCGAACGGCTGCTGCCAGACCGCGCCGTGGCACCGGGCGATCAGTGGCAACACAGCGAAGACCTGCTCGTCGCGCTTTTGAATCTCGACGCCATCAGCCAGAGCGACGTCACGACCACGTTCAAGCAGGCCACGGCCGACGCCGCCCAGCTCGAACTGGCCGGCACCGTACACGGCGCCGTTGAGGGGGCGTCGACCGAAATCGAGCTCAAAGGGCGATATAAGTTCGACCTGCAGTCAAAGCGCATCACCTGGCTGGCGCTACTGGTCAAGGAGAAACGGTCGATTGGCAGCGTCGGACCCGGCATTGATGTCACGGCCCGCCTGCAAATGAAAATTGCTCCCGGTGCTGTGAGCCCAGCGCTCTCGGACCAGGCACTGGCGGAAGTGAATCTCGAACCGACTCCCGAACAGGCCTTGCTCGAATACACGTCGCAGAACGGACACTTTCAGTTCTTGCACGACCGTGCCTGGCACGTCGTCAACGACACGCCCGATGCCGTCACGCTGCGGTTGATCGAGCGTGGCGAGTTGATCGCGCAGTGCAATGCTTCGGCCGTGGCCCCGGTCGAGGCCGGCAAGCGATTCACGCTGGCGCACTTCCAAGAGGATGTGCAAAAGTCACTGGACAAGCACTTCGAAAGCTTTTTGTCGGCCGGTGAGTCCGAGAACTCGGTTGGTCATACGACGTGCCGGGTGATTGCCGGTGGCAAGGTCGAGTCGCTTCCGATCCAGTGGAACTACTACTTGGTCGCGGACAGCGAGGGGCATCAGACCGTGCTGGCGTTTACACTCGAATCCGAGCTAGTCGAACGCTTCGGCGACGCCGACAAGTCGATCCTGTCCACGTTGCGATTCGTAAAGCCGACCGCCGAGCCGACCGCCGAGACAGCCGCCCAGCCGACACCCGCTCCGACGCGCAAGTAGACGCCGGGCCGAAACCCTGCGATTTTGGTTCCCGCCCGGCATCCGGGGGAGGATTATAATCGTTCAGGGGAATGGCGCTATGCTTCGTCGTCCGGACCGCAACTACTCGACTGACTCCTGGATTCTGATTCCGCAGATCGAGCACGCGCACCTGTCAGGCGCATTGGCCGAATCGTGGGGAGACGCCTCGCTGGCCGAATTGCAACCCGCAGCCGAAGTCCTACAGGCGATCCGCCACCACGACGACGGTTGGAAGGATTGGGACGCAGCTCCCGATGTCGACCCCGTGGCCGGCCGCCCACTCAGCTTCGTCGAAGTGCCGCTGGATGTTGCGATCGAGATCTGGCGGCGCTCGATCTTCTTGGCTTGTTCACGCGGCTACCTGGCCGCGCACATGGTCAGCAGCCATTTCACGGCGCTACTGCAAAAGGCCTCGCCACGCTGGAGCCTGGACCCGGTACGCTTTCAGACCAGCCGGCAATTCCTCAACGAGCAGTCCGAGCATCGCGAAGCGTGGCTTACCACTTGGCAGCTCGCTAACCCCGGCGTGCGCACCCGCAAGATGGCCGAGCGGGCTCTCGAATACCTGCAATTCTTCGATCTCTTGAGCCTGTGGCTCTGCGCGGCATCTCGCGAAGAGCCGCAATCGTTTCCCTCGCCTGAAGGGTATGAAGTCACGCTCATCCCGCTCGGCGCCCTGCGTTTCACCGTGCGCCCCTGGCCCCTGAGGGTGGGGAGTTGGACGCAGGCCATCCGGGCCCATCGCACGCCCGTCGGGTTCTACGGCACCCGCGAAGCGTTCGCCGCCGCCACGAGCGAACCGGTCGAGCTGGTGTTTCAGCTCGTCGCCGAAGGCTAGCCGGCAGGGCCAATTCGCGACGTTCGGGCCTTGTCGGGGCCAATTGCCACCTCGCGCATCTCACTCGAGGCAGTGCGCATCCCATGTTGCCCGCAATGTCGTAATCGTTACGACCGGCATCATCCGCATGGGCGCCATTGCGCCATACCTTCCAGAGCGGCGAAGCCCCGCCGCGCGACCGAAAACATCCCGCCACCGCAAAATACTCGCGAGACCTCTCAATCCGACAAAATTGCGCATTTTAAGTGCGCGGTATATTTTACCGTCCTGGTTAGACGATTCAGCTTCGGGCAACAGGGTAGTCGTCCAGGATCGTTTGTCTGTAACACGGGATTCATCCGACTGGGGAGTTGAGACGTGAGCAAGTCGAAACGGGACAGCGAAATCACGATTGATCGCCGCGACCGCAGCACCGACCGGCGAGCCAAGACGGCCGCGCCAGTGGTCGTCGAGCGCCGCAAGCTGGAACGTCGCGTCAAAGTAGCGCGCCGCCGACAAATTGACCCCACGACCTGCGAGCGTGACTACACGGACGAAGAGGTCGAATTCATGAACGCCATGAACAATTACAAGCGTACCAGCGGCCGCATGTTCCCCACCTGCAGCGAAGTCCTCGAGGTGATCCGCAACCTCGGCTACGTGAAGCAGGAACTGGCTGTCATGGCCGACTGCAAATAGAGAATTCTCATCTGGCCGCGTCGCCAGCATTGCTACTACCAAAAGCCGGTCCGTGCCCTCGCGGCGCGCGACCGGCTTTTGCTTGCGCCAGGGTGACCTTGTGGCGCCGTGGCAGTCTCGCTATTCTCCGCCCCGCTTCTCTTTACACCAATGCGCATAGGCGGCTTTGCGCCCGATTCCGGGGCAGCCGCGGCTCTCTTCGACGACACGATTGCCGCACGATGGTAATTCGCCGAAAGAGGCCCCGAGCGAGGAGGCGCGACGAATCGTGATGACAGGTTTGCAACTTCGTCGTTGGCACCACGACGCGCGGCTTTGGCCGACGCTCGCCGTGCTCTCGTTGCTGGCAAGCGCCACCGGCTGCGGCATGGTCGCCAACAGCCAGAATTCGGCAGGTGTGCGTCTCTATCAGCAGGGTTATTACCCGCAAGCCATTGCCAAGTTCCAACAAGCCACGACGTCGGATCCGAAAGATCCCGACGCCTACTACAATCTGGGCGCCACGTACCACCGGCTGGGCAAGTTGAACAACTGCAAGGAAGACCTGGTACAAGCCGAAAGTCTGTACAACCAGTGTCTGGATCGCGACCCCAATCATCGCGACTGCTACCGAGGCCTGGCGGTTTTGCTCGCCGAACAACAACGCACCGACGAAGCCCAGCGCCTGCTGCAAGGCTGGGCTACGCGTAATCCCACGCAAGCCGCGCCGAAGGTCGAGCTGGCCCGATTGGCAGAAGAACTCGGCGACAAGCAAACGGCCAAGAACAACCTGGTCGAGGCACTGGCGATCGATCCCTACGATTCGCGCGCCTTGGCGGCGCTAGGGCGAATTCACGAAGAGTCAGGCAACACGGCGCAAGCCCTCAGCGACTACGAGCGCTCCCTGTGGCACGACCGATTCCAGCCCGAGGTCGCGTCCCGTGCCGCGGCTCTGCGTACGGCCTTGGGCCCTGCGGCCCCTCCGCCGCAGGCCGGCAGTTCGCGCTATGCCGTGAACCCGACCTCGCCGTCGACCATCCGTTAAGACGGTCGCCGAGTTGATCCTGGACGGTCCGGGCTGACGGGTCGGCAGAACCTGATTCTGGCCTGCTCCGCTCCTTGACCCTCTCTGGGGTAATCCCTATCCTGCCCTTGTATCCGCCGGCCTATCGCCGGCCGGCCGCCAGGAAGGGTGGCCACCGATCTACTGGCTCGGGAACGTTTCGCTGCGCGGTGAAACGCTGTGCGAGTGAGAGCACGCCCGAGACCTCCGACACTGTCTCCCCCGCTTGGACCCAGGCCGGCTACGCCTATGTATCGCGTTATTGTTCTTGATCCGCTCGCTCAGGAAGGGCTCGACCTGCTGTCCGCCGCCCCGGGCGTCGAATACGAGATTCGCACGAAGCTCGCCGGAGATGACCTGCGCGAAGCCCTGGCCGCCTTCGACGGCGCCATAGTCCGCAGCGGCGTGAAGATTACGGCCGAGTCCTTGGCCGGCAACAAGCGGCTCAAGGCGATCGTCCGCGCCGGCGTTGGTACCGACAACATCGACAAGAACGCCGCCACGCGCCTGGGCATCGTGGTGATGAACACGCCGGCGGGCAACACGCTCAGCACGGCCGAACACACGATCGCCATGATGCTCGCCCTGTCTCGCAATATCGCTCCGGCCTACCAGGGCCTGATCGAAGGACGCTGGGACCGCAACCTGTACATGGGCACCCAACTCGCCGGCAAAACGCTGGGCATCGTCGGCCTGGGCCGCATCGGGCAGGCCGTCGCCGCTCGCGCCAAAGCGCTTGAGATGCGATTGCTCGGATACGACCCGTTCCTATCCAAGGATCGTGCTCAAGAGTTGGGCATTGAAATCTGCTCGACCGTGCCCGATATGCTGCCGCATGTCGATTACCTCACCGTACACACGCCGCTGACCGAAGAAACGCGTGGTCTGGTTGGCAAGAAGGAACTGTCCGTCCTGCGTCGCGGGGTCCGACTGGTTAACTGTGCCCGCGGCGGCATCTACGACGAAGAAGCACTCGTCGAAGGACTGAAGTCGGGCCAGATCGGCGGCGTCGCTTTGGATGTCTACGCCGAGGAGCCCTGCACGAAGAGCCCGCTTTTCGGCATGAAGGGGGTGCTAGCCACGCCCCACCTGGGAGCAAGCACCGAAGAGGCACAAACCAACGTGGCCGCCGAAGGGGCTGGGCTGCTGATCGATTTTCTCACGACCGGAGCCGTGCGCCATGCCGTGAACATGATCTCGCTCGATCCCAAGAAGTTCGCCGCGCTCAAGGGGGAACTGGGGGTCGCCTTCCGTCTCGGCCGTTTGCTGGCGCAACTCGATCGGGCTCCGGCCAAGGCGTGCCGGCTGCTTTATCGTGGTGACGTCGCGAGCAAGGAAACCAAGTTGCTCACCGCCACGTTCGCCGCCGGATTGCTCCAGAATTCGATGGAGTCCGAGGTGAACATGGTCAACGCCGAAGTACTGCTGCGCGAGCGTGGCATCGAACTCGTCGAACAATCCCGCGCCGACATGGGCGCCTTCAGCTCGATCATCCTGGCTGAGCTCGTCACCGAGGCTCGCACCTACAAGGCCGCCGGCGCCGTGTTGGGACACGACATGGCCCGCCTGGTGCAGTTGGGAGACTACCGCCTCGAAGCTTACCTCGACGGCGTGTTAATGATCTTCACCCATCGGGACGTGCCGGGCATCATCGGCCACGTCGGTACGATCTTCGGCAAGCACCGCGTCAACATTGCCCAGATGTCGGTCGGCCGCGCCGGCTCGGCCCCTGGCGGCGAGGCGATCGGTGTGCTGAACCTGGACAACCTGCCGTCACCAGAAGCCGTGGCCGACGTGTTGGCCTCGCCCGACATGCTCAGTGCCACGGTCGTTCGCCTTCCCGAAGCAGGCGAGCTGCCGAGTTGGCTCACCGGCTGAGGCGGGTATGTCCCGGCGTCTGCGGCCGACCTCGGCTCCTCCTGTAGCTGGCCTCTGCGAGGCCGGGACCGGGTTCACAGAATTCGACTACAGTGAGCGAGTGCCGAGCTCCGGAAGGCAGAGTCCAGGTGGCATGCTTTTTCCGCCATCGGCGGAATAAGCATGTGAATCACGTTACGTCACAGCACCGAAATCGCCAGAAACAACTCCAAGACGCGACGGTCGGCCAAAGCGACCGTTGGCAATCGTGGCAGCACGCCGGTAAGATCGCTCAGGTTCTGCGGGCCTCGGATTGGCCGGGCCCGATTCGTTTGTTGCGCGGGCGAAAGGCCCACACAAGGTTTTTCGATTCCCTCGATCACCGCTGAAATCGTCATCATCCTGTTGCTGATTCTGGCGAACGGGTTTTTCGCAGCCGCCGAGATCGCCATCGTCGCGGCGCGCCGGGGCCGCTTGCAAAAGCAGGCTGACGAAGGAGACCGCGCCTCTCGCGTGGCGCTCGAGCTGGGAAGTAATCCGAATAGATTCCTTTCCACTGTCCAGGTCGGCATCACCCTGATCAGCACCTTCGCAGCCGCCTTTGGCGGGGCCCGATTGGCGAGTTTTCTCACCGAGCGACTCGCCGAGGCACCAATCCCCTGGGTCGCGGCCAATGCCCCGGTCGTCAGCCTGACGATTGTCGTCCTGGCGATCAGCTTTTGCTCGCTGATCCTGGGCGAACTCGTCCCGAAGCGTCTGGCCCTGCGGCGCGCCGAGAGCCTGGCTCGCCTCGTCGCTCCGCCAATGCTCTTTCTTTCGCAAGTGGCGCGGCCGTTCGTATGGGGACTGGGCATAACGACCGATTCAGTTCTGTTCCTGTTGGGCATTCCGAAGCAGGAAGATTCGGCCGTCAGCGTCGAGGACATTCAGCATCTGCTGAAGATGGGGCGCGAGCATGGCGTGCTCGACCCCGCCGAGCAGAAAGTCGCTATGGAAGCGCTGCGGCTGGGAGATCGCTCGGTCCGTGACATCATGCGACCGCGCACGGATTTGGACGCCCTGGATGTCGAAACCCCGGCCGGCGAAATCATCGGCGCCGTGGCAATGGCCGGCTTCTCGCGTTTGCCCGTTTACGAACGCGACCTGGACCACATCATTGGCTACGTACACATCAAGGACCTGCTTCGCGAGCAATACCTGCACACCGAGATCAACCTGCGGAAGATGCTGCATCCGCCGTTGTTCGTGCCCGAGACTTTGCCTTTGGACCGGTTGCTCGACTTATTCCAAAAGAAGCGCACGCAACTAGCGATCGTGCTGGACGAATTCGGCGGCACGCAAGGGATGGTTACGCTCGAGGACGTTTTCGAGGAGCTGGTCGGCGAGATTCACGACGAGCATCGCCGCGACAAGGAGCAGGAAATCGTCCGCCGCGATGATGGAAGCTGGCTCGTCGACGGCAGCGTCAGCATCGACGACCTGGCCGAGGCGGTCGGCCTGAAGCAAGTCGAATCCCCCGCCACACGCCGCTTCAGCACTGTGGCCGGCCTAGTCCTAAGGCAATTGGGCCGAATCCCCGAAATCGGGGCCCGCACGACCTTCGACAGCGTCGAGCTCGAAGTCGTCGACATGGATGGACAGAGGATCGATCGGGTCCTGGTCACGATCGTGGGCCCGACCGACGCAACGGCGGGCTAATTCCAGCGTGGGCGACTTTTCCGCCCAACTTCTGCCACCAGACCGCCGTTTGCTAGCACGCAGTCAGTAGCATCAGCACAACCGGCACAGACCGCCATGTTCGCCGAATTTTACGTGCTATGTACGCCACTTCGTTTTACCCACACGGCGCAGCTTGTCGATATATCGCTCGGGCCCCAGCAGCAATCGTCGTGGCGACGTATGTTTGGCTGGCGCCGCGATAGAGTTCTCGAACAATTAGGAATGGCAAAATGGCGGACGGTCCTTTGGCGGATCGCGTGAGTTCGGTTTTGGAGCGAAATCCTCATCTTCCGCACCGCAATCTGCGTTGCGAAGCGGCCGAAGGCCGCGTGATCTTGCGAGGCGTAGTGCGCTCGTATTATCAGAAGCAAATGGCCCAAGAGTCGCTGAAGACCGTTGACGGAGTCAACGAGATCGAAAACCAGCTCGAAGTTTGCTGGCTGTAAGCCCGCGGCTCACGGCTCGACTATCAGCACGTGAAGCGACGTCGGACGAATTCCCCTTCGTCACCGACGTTTGCTTCGGCAATGCGCTCGTTCCGCTCATCGCTGAACAGCGAGTCGATCATCACTTGCGTCTCGTTCGTCGTGTGCTGCAGACGCGAAATCCACAGCGGACGCAGCAGGCCGGTCGAGTCGAAGACCTCGGGCTGAAAACAGAGAATCACGCCGGCCGCGATCTCGCCGTTGAGATCCGCGTCCGGGCTTTGCCGTTCGAAGGCCGTGGCAAAGCTGGCGCGAAGCGAAGCGAACATCAAAGACCAGGCCCGCGTTCCATCCTCGCGGAAGTCCTCTGAGAAGTCGCGCGCCCGTTGCGAGTCGGCGCCGAACTCGGTGACATCTTCCGTGACGCTCAAGAAGCCGACCAGCAGGTCGGACCAGCATTCGGCCCGCCGACGCAGCCGATCGAGCCGCTGGGCCGACGCGCCGTCGATCAGCGGACTGTTGACCAGCAGCGACATGGCGCGATTTTGCGCCTCGTGCTGCCCCATCAGAATCGTGCGCGCGATCGATCCGGCATCCTCGCCCGTGCGGCGGTCGTGCGCCGTGACGACACCGGCCCAGACACGCCCTAACACGTCGCCGGTGACGATCTCTTCCAGGACGCCGACGCTGTTGCGCAACTCGTCCGGCAAATGTCCGTCAGCCGGAATCTCGGAGAGCCGCTTCAGCGCCCGGCCCCACCGATCGAGGCGGCATTTCGAACCGGTCCAATAACGCTCCAGGCAGGGAGCCGGCAATGGCGCTCCGTGGGTCATTACCAGATGGCCGTTTTGCGCGACCAAGGCCGCCAGTTCAACGAGATCGCGGGCTTGCATGAAAAGTTGCCGGGAACATAGGACCGCTCGCAGGATGTCGCTCTACAGGATCCGCAAGCGATCTCAAGCCGTGGCGAGAGAGCCCGAGGGGACCAGGGCTCTCTCACCACGCTGGAGTTCGCTTCTTCTCGCCGGTAGGGAAAAGCA